>JBFYKG010000016.1:0-22082 GCA_041311015.1 Rhodocyclaceae bacterium
AGGATCACCGTAATCCCGATGATTCTTTGCATGCTCAGCATCTCACCAAACAGATACCAGGCCAGCACGGCATTGATGACATAGCCCAGCGAGAGCATCGGGTAAGCGACTGTAACGTCAACGCGGGAGAGCCCGATGATCCAGACAAACACGCTGATGCCATAACAGAACAGGCCGCCGATGATGGGCAACTGGGTGCCGACGGAAACGGCCGTGCTGAACAGGGTACCCATCGACAGCGAAAGTTCACCCAGGTTCCGGACGCCCGCCTTGAGCAGCAGCTGCGCGGCGGCATTAAGCAGGATGCCGGTGAAAAGAAAGCCGAAAGTGCCGAGGGTCATTGTGTCACCGGAGGGGCATAGGGTTGGTCGGGAGGGGCCGGCTTTTGCGTCGGTTTGACGAAGACGGCACGACGGGTATCGCGACCGACTTCGGCCATTGGCAGATTCAGCGCGGCGATCTCGTCCAGATATTGCAGCGGTACCACGACCACCGGGGCGTCGTCATTCTTCCAGCGTACGGCAAAGTCACTGACCTTGGGTGCCCAGGTATCGGGCTCCTGGTTGATGCCGAACTCCAGCTCGTCCTGCATGTCGACCATAATGGTCGGGTGCTGAATGTAAAAGGGGAAGGTGTGGTCCAGCATGCGGATCGAATAGACCGGCGCATCTTTCTGGATATACGGCGCGACGGCTTTCGCCAGATCGGCGCCGGAGATTGATCGACCGTGGGTATCGTGCCCGAGGCCCACGGCTTGAATTAATACAAAGAAAGCGATGGCGGCCCGCAGGAAGCTGTCCATCAGCTTGCGCAGACGGTGCGCCGCATCGGCGTGCGTAAAGCCGCGCAGTACCGTCCACGCCGAGACCAGAATGAACAGAGCGGCGACAAGGCCGGCAGCAATCCAGACAGCATATTGCTGATACTCGAGCTGCTCGTAGGGCGCCTTGCCCAGCTGATAGGTGTAGGGCACACCGATAAATCCGATAAGCAGAAGAAGGGTCAGGTAGACCATCTGGCGTTTCCAGCGTCGGTTGTCATCGCTGAGGCTCATGCGCTCAATCGCATGGGTCAGTGCCAGGCCGGCCAGCAGGCCAAGGGCCGGGAAGATGGGCATGATGTAGCCGGGTAACTTGGACTGTGACTTGCTGAAAAACAGAAAGATCATCACGATCCACACAGCACACAACCAGAGCGGGCGGAAGCCGGCGGTCGCCGAAACCTCCAGCGCGGTGTTTGTACCCCGGCGGTCACGCCATGCCGCCATCAGGCCCTGACCCAGCTGCGCCAGCCAGGGAATAAATCCCACCAGAATGAGCGGCACGAAGTAGAGCGGGTGGCCTTTGCGATTGTGGCCATCCTTGGTGAAACGGTCCCAGTGTTCGTGGATAAAGAAGAAGTGCGGGAACTCGGGGTTCTTAAGCGAGACGAGCACGAACCAGGGCGTGGCAATCAGGAAGAAGACGACCAGACCGCTGAACAGGTGCAGGCGCTTCCAGAGCCCCCAGTCCCAGGTGGTGAGGGTGTAAACCACGAGCACCATGCCCGGGATGACGAGGCCGATCAGCCCCTTGGAAAGCACTGCCAGCGCCATGAAGGCCCAGCACAGCCACATCCAGTTGCGACGGGCGGTAACCGACAGACCGGCCCGCTGGGCCAGCAGCAGTGCGAACAGCGCGCAACTGAGGATGCTGGAGAGGCCCATGTCCAGCGTATTGAAGTGGCCACCTACGTTCCACATCGGGCTGCTGGCTAGCAGAATCGCCGAGACCCAGCCCGCCAGAACGCCGCGCTCGCCACCGACCAGCTTCCAGGCAGTAAATCCGGTCGCCAGAATCGCAACGTAGCCGGTGATGCCGGTCCACAGGCGGGATTGCCATTCGCCGACCCCGAAGAGCGTGTAGGCGATGGCGGTCATCCAGGCCTGAAGCGGCGGTTTCTCGAAATACTTGTAGCCGTTGTAGCGGGGTGTAACCCAGTCACCGGTGGCATACATCTCGCGGGCGATCTCGCCATAGCGGCCTTCGTCCGAGGCGACCAGGTGGCGGTAATCCAGCACGCCAAACCAGGCCAGCGTAAACAGGATCGCCAGCACCCACAGAAAGCGTCGGGTGTAGAACGCAGAGAGCAAGGTCGTGTAGGCAGTATTCATGCTTGGGCCTGGGGGGCAGGGTCGATCAGGACGCCGCAGGCAACGTGACGTCCTTCGGCAACCAGAATATTGTAGGTGCGGCAGGCCGCCTGGGTATCCATGACTTCGAGACCAATACCCTTGGCAATCAGCGGCTTTAACAGCGCGGGATCGGGAAAACGTTGTCGATTGCCGCTACCAAAAAGGACGATTTCAGCCCCCATATTGGACAGACGTTCGAATTGCGAGGCATTCAGGCCGTCGAAGCCAGCCGGCGCCCAGTCGGTCACGATCTCTTTGCCGCAGACCAGCACCGATCCCGAATGCTGAGTGCCATTGACCGAAACATAGCCCGGTCCATGGCTGGAGAAGGTCAGCAATCCGGCGTTGTGGGCAAGGTGCAGTTTCATGGGCGAGTCGATGCGGAAAGAGGCTGGAACGGCGTATTTGTGGGGCTCGGGGGGCGCTCAGGGCGCCCAAGAAGCCCGAAAAAGGAGTAGGATAACCGGTTTTCAGCCGGATTTCCCGACATCTTCCCCGCGCAACCCCCATCATGAAACCGATCGTCAAATCTTCCAAGCTTGCCAACGTGTGCTACGACATTCGTGGACCGGTGCTGGCGGCCGCCAAGAAGATGGAGGAAGAGGGGCATCGCGTCATCAAGCTGAACATCGGCAATCCCCTGCCGTTTGGCTTCGAGGCGCCCGAGGAGATCGTTGTCGATGTCATCCGCAATATGCGCGATGCCTCCGGCTATACCGATTCGCTGGGTCTCTTTGCCCCGCGCAAATCGATCATGCATTACTGCCAGGAGAAAGGCATCCAGGGCGTGACCGTGGATGACATCTTCTTAGGCAACGGGGTTTCCGAACTCATCGTCATGGCGATGCAGGGCCTGCTTAATAACGGCGACCAGGTCCTGATCCCGGCGCCGGATTACCCGCTATGGACGGCGGCCGTGACGCTGTCGGGCGGCATGCCGGTGCATTACCGCTGTGACGAAGATGCCGAATGGTATCCGGATCTGGATGACATCCGCAGCAAGATCAGCAGCAACACCAAGGCCATCGTCGTCATTAACCCAAACAATCCGACGGGGGCGCTGTATCCGAAGGAGATCCTGGAAGGGATCCTGCAGATCGCCCGCGAGCATGGCCTGATCGTCTTTGCCGACGAGATCTACGACAAGGTCCTGTACGACGGCAATCAGCATATTTCCATCGCCAGCCTGGCCGACGATGTGCTCTGCATCACCATGAATGGTTTGTCGAAGAACTACCGCGCCTGTGGCTACCGTGCCGGCTGGATGGTGGTGTCTGGTGATAAGCGCCAGGCCCGGGATTACATCGAGGGCCTCAATATGTTGGCCTCGATGCGGCTATGCGCTAACGTGCCGGGCCAGATGGCCATCCAGACGGCATTGGGTGGCTATCAGAGCATCAATGATCTGGTCGGCTCGCATGGCAGGCTGACCCGTCAGCGGGATCTGGCCTGGAAGATGCTGACCGAAATCCCCGGTGTGACTTGCGTCAAGCCCAAGGGCGCGCTCTATCTCTTCCCCAAACTGGATCCCAAAATGTATCCGGTCAAGGACGACGAACAACTGATGCTTGAACTGCTCAAGGAAGAAAAGGTCCTGTTGGTGCAGGGCTCTGGCTTCAATTGGCCAAGCCCGGATCACTTCCGGGTCGTGTTCCTGCCGCATGAAGATGATCTGACCGAAGCCATTAGTCGGATTGCCCGTTTTCTGGAAGGCTATCGCCGTCGTGCCGGCCACGCCTGATTTAATTAATCCATTTTTTGTCGCAACTGAAATACGAAGGAAACACCATGAAACTCGACGCGATGCGTGTAGGTCTTTTGGGAATCGGCACTGTCGGCGGTGGCACGTACAACGTGCTGACCCGTAATGCCGAAGAAATTACCCGCCGTGCCGGCCGCCCGATTGAAATTACGGTCGTGGCCGATAAAGACGTTGCGCGTGCCAAGGAACTGACCGGTGGCAAGGTCAAGGTGACCGATGATGCGTTCTCGGTTGTGAGCGATCCTAACGTTGATATCGTGGTCGAGCTGATCGGTGGCTATGGTGTGGCCAAGGAACTGGTGCTCAAGGCGATTGAAAATGGCAAGCACGTCGTAACCGCCAACAAGGCGTTGCTCGCCGTGCATGGCACCGAGATTTTTGCCAAGGCGCAGGAAAAGGGCGTCATGGTTGCCTTCGAAGCGGCCGTGGCTGGCGGTATCCCCATCATCAAGGCCGTGCGCGAAGGGCTTTCGGCCAACCGTATCCAGTGGGTGGCCGGCATCATCAACGGCACCACCAATTTCATCCTGTCGGAAATGCGCGACAAGGGCCTGGCCTTTGCCGACGTGCTGAAAGAAGCACAACGTCTGGGTTACGCCGAAGCCGACCCGACCTTTGACGTGGAAGGGGTCGATGCCGCGCACAAGATCACGCTGCTGTCGGCGCTGGCCTTCGGCATCCCGGTGCAATTTGATAAGGCGCACATCGAAGGCATCTCGAAGCTGGATGCCACCGATATCAAATACGCCGAACAACTCGGTTACCGTATCAAGCTGCTGGGTATCGCGCGTCGCCGCGACAATGGCATCGAGCTACGCGTCCACCCGACGCTGGTGCCGGCCAAGCGCCTGATCGCCAATGTCGAAGGCGCCATGAACGCCGTGCTGGTGCAGGCCGATGCCGTGGGTTCGACCTTGTACTACGGCAAGGGCGCTGGCGCTGAGCCGACTGCCTCGGCCGTCATTGCTGACGTGGTGGATGTCACCCGTCTGTCGACCGCCGACCCGGAAAACCGCGTGCCGCATCTGGCCTTCCAGCCGGACGCGCTGGCTAACCTGCCGATCCTGCCGATTGGCGAGGTTGAGTCGGGCAACTATCTCCGTCTGCGTGTCGCTGATCAGCCGGGCGTGCTGGCCGAGATTACCCGCATCCTGGCTGACCGCAACATCTCGATCGATGCACTGCTGCAGCGTGAGCCGGAAGAGGGCGAAGACCAGACCGATCTGATCATCCTGACTCACGTCTGCCGTGAGCAGGATGTGTTGAATGCGATGGATGTGATCGGCAAGCTGCCGGTGGTGAAGGGTGCGGTTACGCGCCTGCGTCTGGAAAACCTGCAGTAATCGGAGTACGCATGCGTTATATCTCCACGCGCGGCCAATCGCCGGCACAGGGTTTCTGCGACATTCTGCTGGGCGGCTTGGCGCCGGACGGCGGCCTGTATTTGCCGGAAAGCTATCCCCAAGTCACTCGGGCTGAACTGGATGCCTGGCGTGGTCTGTCGTATGCCGATCTGGCTTTCGCGATCCTGAGCAAGTTCATTACAGATATTCCGGCTGATGATCTGAAGGCAATCTGTCAGAAGACTTATACCCCGCAGGTTTACTGCTACACCCGTGCCGGTAGTAACGCCAATGACATCACACCGGTTACCTGGTTGAATCAGTACCGCCTCGGTCTACAGGAGCTCTCGAACGGCCCGACACTGGCTTTCAAAGACATGGCCATGCAGTTGCTCGGAAACTTGTTCGAACACGTGCTTAAGCATCGCGGTGAAAGCATTAATATTCTAGGCGCCACCTCGGGTGACACTGGTTCGGCCGCCGAATACGCCATGCGCGGTAAAGATGGTGTGACGGTATTCATGCTGTCGCCGGATGGCAAGATGTCTGCCTTTCAGCGTGCACAAATGTACTCGCTGCAAGATAAGAACATCTACAACCTGGCGGTGCGCGGCATGTTTGATGACGCGCAAGACATCGTCAAGGCCGTCTCGAATGACGCTGTCTTCAAGGCTAAATACCGCATCGGCGCGGTGAATTCGATCAACTGGGCACGGGTTGCCGCGCAGATCGTGTATTACTTCCAGGGCTATTTCCTGGGGACGCAGCATAACGACCAGCAAGTCGCCTTCTGTGTGCCATCGGGTAACTTCGGCAACATCTGCGCGGGTCACATTGCGCGTCAGATGGGCTTGCCGATTGCCAAGCTGATACTGGCAACCAACGAGAACAACGTGCTGGATGAATTCTTCCGCACAGGTGTGTATCGTCCGCGCGCAACGACCGAAACTTATGTCACGTCGAGCCCATCCATGGATATTTCCAAGGCCTCGAACTTCGAACGATTTATTTTCGACTTGGTCGGGCGCGATCCAGCCAAGGTGCGCGAATTGTGGGCTAAGGTCGATGCCGGTGGGGCCTTTGATCTGACCGATACGCCATACTGGGCCAATATCGCGCAATATGGTTTTACTTCAGGGTCAAGCTCGCATGCCGATCGATTGACGACGATTCGTCAGGTCTGGGAACAGTACAACATCCTGATCGACACCCATACCGCCGATGGCGTGAAGGTTGCGCAGGAGCAGATCAAGCAGCTGCCCGAACAGGTGGCGCTGCTCGTGCTGGAAACGGCGCAACCGGCCAAGTTTGCCGAGACGATTCAGGAAGCGATTGGTCAGTTGCCGCAGCCCCCGAAAGGGCTGGAGCATCTGGAAGATCTGCCGCAACGGGTTGAGGTGATTGATCCGGACGTGAACGTGGTGAAGGCATTTATCCAGACACACCTCCAGCGCCTGACTTACGACTCGGCCTGAGAATAAAAAAACCGGCAGGGGGTATTCTGCCCACTGCCGGTTTTTATGAAGCGTTAGTACGTTAGGCGTAGCTATCTGTCGAGGGGCAGCCGCAATTGAGATTGCGGTCGCCATAGACATCATCGATCCGGTTGACGCTTGGCCAGAACTTGTTGCTGCGAATCCACGCCAAGGGGTAAGCGGCCTGCTCACGGCTGTAGGGACGATCCCAATCGCTGGCCATCACATCGGCCTGCGTATGTGGCGCCCGTTTGAGCGGGTTGTTATCAGCCGGGAGTGCACCCGATTCGATCTGACGGATTTCGTCGCGGATGCTGATCATGGCGTCGACAAAGCGATCCAGCTCGGCCTTCGATTCTGACTCGGTCGGTTCTACCATGATGGTGCCGGCCACAGGGAAGCTGACCGTGGGGGCGTGAAACCCGTAATCCATCAGTCGCTTGGCGATGTCGATTTCGGCAATGCCGGTCGCGGCCTTGATCGGGCGGATGTCGAGGATGCACTCATGGGCGACGCGACCGTTTTTGCCGCGATAGAGCACCGGGTAGTGGGCCTGCAGGCGGTCGGCCACGTAGTTGGCGTTGAGGATCGCGGTCTGGGTGGCCTTCTTGATGCCAGCGCCACCGAGCATGGCGATATACATCCACGAAATCGGCAGAATCGATGCAGAACCAAAGGGGGCAGCGGAAACGGCGCCCTGGCCTGCATGGCTGCGATCGGCATCACCGGTGGCCTGCACCACGTGATCGGCCATAAAGGGTGCGAGATGCGCCTTGAGACCAATCGGGCCCATGCCGGGGCCACCACCGCCGTGCGGGATGGCAAAGGTCTTATGCAGGTTCATGTGGCTGACATCCGCGCCGATGAAACCGGGGGCCGTCAGACCCACCTGGGCATTCAGATTGGCGCCATCCATATAGACTTGGCCACCATGCGCATGAACGATGTCGCAGATTTCGCGTACGGCTTCCTCAAAGACCCCGTGTGTTGAGGGGTAGGTCAGCATCAAGCACGAAAGATTATCGGCGTGCAGTGCGGCCTTGGCCTTCAGATCAGCGGTATCGACGTTGCCGTTCTCGTCACAGTCGACCACCACCACCTGCATGCCGGCCATCTGGGCGGTTGCCGGGTTAGTGCCGTGGGCAGATTTCGGAATCAGGCAGATGTTGCGGTGGGCATCGCCACGGCTCTGGTGATAACGCGCAATGGCAACCAGGCCCGCGTATTCGCCCTGGGCACCGGAGTTCGGCTGCATACAGACGGCGTCGAAGCCGGTAATGGTTTGCAGCCAGTCGGCCAGACCCTGGATCATTTTGAGATAACCGGTAGCCTGCTCACGCGGCGCAAACGGATGCATATTCGCAAAGGCTGGCCAGGTAACCGGAATCATCTCGCTGGTGGCGTTGAGCTTCATGGTGCACGAGCCCAGCGAGATCATCGAATGATCCAGCGCCAGATCACGATTCTGCAGCGACTTCAGGTAGCGCAGCATCTCGTGTTCGGTATGGTGCGTATTGAAAACCGGGTGCGACAGAATCGCATCAGTGCGTAGCAGGGCAGCCGGCAGCGTCGGGTCGTTCTTGCAAACGGTAGCATCTAGCGTTGCGATATCAGCTGCTTTACCGGTAATCAGTTCAAGTAGGGCAGCGACATGGTCGCGGGTCGTTGTTTCATCGCAGGCAATGCCCAGACAGGTATCGGAAGCCTGGCGCAGGTTAAAGCCAGCTGCCAGCGCTGACTGATAGACCGCCGGCGCACGCGTCCCCAGATCAATCTGGAAGGTATCAAAAAATTGCGGCGTCGTGACCTTAATCCCAGCATCCTGCAGGCCCTTGGCCAGCAAGGCAGCTAGGCGATGGATGCGATGGGCGATGATTTGCAGACCTTGCGGGCCGTGATACACCGCATACAGACCCGCCATGTTCGCCAGCAAGACCTGCGAGGTACAGATGTTGGAGTTGGCCTTTTCGCGGCGGATGTGTTGCTCACGTGTCTGCAAGGCCATGCGATAGGCCGTCTTGCCACGCGCATCTTTGGAGAGGCCAATGATGCGGCCGGGCATCGAGCGCACATGTGATTCGCGTGTGGCAAAAAACGCCGCATGCGGGCCACCGAAGCCCATGGGAACGCCAAAGCGCTGGCTCGAACCAAGTGCAATATCGGCACCCATGTCACCCGGTGACGTGATCAGTACCTGCGCCATCAGGTCACAGGCCACGGCGACGGTCGCGCCGCCGTTACGCAGTTTGGTAATCGTCTCTGTCAGGTCGCGTACGTTGCCGCGCTCATCCGGGTTCTGCAGCAGCGCCCCGAAGAAGGGCTCGTCCTGAACCGCGGTCGGGTCGGCAATGACCAGCTCGAAACCGAAGTAGGCTGCCCGCGTGCGCACCACATCGATGGTCTGCGGGAAGCAACCGGCATCCACGAGAAACCGGTTGGACTCGGACTTGGAAACACGGCGTGCCATGGCCATGGCCTCGGCCGCTGCGGTTGCTTCATCCAGCAGCGAGGCGTTGGCGATTTCCATGCCGGTCAGATCCAGCACCATCTGCTGATAGTTCATCAGCGCTTCCAGGCGCCCCTGGGCAATCTCGGCCTGATAGGGCGTGTAGGCGGTATACCAGCCGGGGTTCTCCATCACGTTTCGCAGAATCACGGTGGGTGTCAGCGTGCCGTAATAGCCCATGCCGATGAACGACTGATTGATCACGTTCAGATCGGCAATGGCACGCAGGTCGGCCAGTGCCACGTGTTCGCGACGGGGTGCGGGCAGCGGCAGATCGGCCGGCAGGCGAATTGCGACCGGTACCGTCTGATCGATCAGCGCGTCCAGGCTGCTTGCACCGATGACACCGAGCATGTCAGCTGCTTCCGCATCATTGGGACCGATGTGGCGACCAATGAATTCGTCGGTCTGTTCAAGTTCGATCAGCGGTGTGCAGGGTGTCATGTCAGGTATCCGGAAAGCGTGGGATGGGAGGAAGCGGGGGCAGTATTGGAATCAGCGATCAGGCGTCAGCAACGGCCAGGTAAGCATCGGCACTGAGCAGTGCTTCGATTTCGGCCGGGTTACTGGGTGCCATCTTGAACAGCCAGGCGGCATAGGCGTCTTGATTGACGCTTTCGGGTGCATCGGTGACGGCTTCGTTCACTGCCAGCACCTTGCCGCTGATCGGGGCGTACACATCGGCAGCAGCTTTCACGGATTCAACCACGGCCACTTCCTTACCGGCGGCAACATCTGTGCCGACTTGCGGCAATTCGACAAACACCAGATCACCCAGCGCCTCCTGGGCGTGATCGGTAATGCCGATGGTGACCGAGCCATCGGCTTCAACACGAACCCATTCGTGGGATTCGGCGTATTTCAGTTCGGCGGGTGCTTTGGACATCAGAGTCTCCTGGATAAATAAGTTAAAAATCAGACAAGCGCTTTGCCGTTGCGGGCAAAGACGGGTTTAACGACGCGGGCCTTGAGCAATTTGCCGCGGATATCGACTTCGACCGTATCCCCAATCGCCACGCCCATTGGCAGGCGGGCAAGAGCGATCGATTGTTCCAACGTCGGGGCAAAAGTACCGGAGGTGATCTCGCCATCACCCTGTGCGGTCAACACTTTCTGGTGGCCGCGCAGGACGCCCTTATCGAGCAGGATCAGGCCGAGGAACTGTTGACGTTGACCCTGGCGGGCTAGTGCCTCGCGGCCGACAAAATCGCGTGCATCCTTCATGGCGACTGTCCAGGCCAGACCGGCATCCAGGGGCGAGATGGTTTCATCCATGTCGTTGCCGTAGAGATTCATCCCGGCTTCCAGGCGCAGCGTATCGCGCGCGCCCAGGCCACAGGGCTGGACACCTGCTGCCAACAGGGCATTCCAGGCAGTCTCGGTTTCTGCGGCCGGTATCATCAGCTCGAAGCCATCTTCACCGGTGTAACCGGTGCGTCCTACAAACCAGTTACCCACCGGGCAACCGAAGAACGGGCCCAACACTTCGGTGGCCGCCTTGAGTTGCGGGAACACCTCCCAGACTTTGGCGCGGGCGTTCGGGCCCTGCACCGCAATCATGCCCAGTGCGGCATTCGGGCTTGCACAGAGATCGTCGCGCAGCGGAGCAATGGTGACCTGCATGCCCCAGTCTTTGGCGCAGGTCTGCATCCAGGCCAGGTCTTTCACGGCGGTGCCAGCATTCACCACGATCCGGAACAGCTGCTCGTTCTGGTAATAGATGATCAGATCATCGATGACAGTGCCGGCTTCTGTCAGCATCGCGCTATAGAGCGCTTTGCCCGGTTGCATCAGCTTGGCGACATCGTTGGCCACCAGGCGCGACAGGAAGGCGCGGGCGTCTGGCCCGGCCACATCTACCGGGCACATATGCGAGACATCGAACATGCCGCAGTCGTTGCGCACGGCGTGGTGTTCCTCGATCTGCGAACCATAGTTGACGGGCATGTCCCAGCCGCCAAAATCAACCATGCGGGCGTTGAGTGCGCGGTGTGCCGCATTGAGGAGCGTTTGTTGTGGCATAGAGGTTCCTGAGTCAGTGGGCAGGGGTATCTTTGAAGCGCATCGAAAGATCGATCGCGCGGATATCTTTGGTGAGACCACCGATCGAGATGCGGTCCACACCGGTTTCGGCAATGGCGCGTACGGTGTCCAGACTGACGCCACCGGAGGCCTCCAGCTTGGCAGCCGTGCCCCGCTTCTGGGTCCAGGCATCCCGATGGGCAACGCCGTCACGCATCATGGCCAGATCGAAGTTGTCGAGTAGCAAAAAATCGGCGCCAGCAGCCAGCGCTTCATCCAGCTCGGCAATCGATTCGACTTCAACCTGAACAAAACGACAGCGGTCTGTATGTTGTGATGCCACAGCCTGGGCGGCCTTCACGGCAGGTGTGATGCCACCGGCCGCCAGGATGTGGTTTTCCTTGATCAGGATCGCGTCCCACAGGGCGAGACGATGATTGCCACCACCGCCAACACGCACCGCGTATTTTTGTGCAAAGCGCAGACCGGGAATGGTTTTACGGGTGTCTACAATCTGTGCGCGGGTGCCGCTGACTGCTGCAACAAACGTCGCGGTGCGCGTGGCAACGCCAGAGAGTAGTTGCAGAAAATTCAGTGCAGCGCGCTCGCCTGATAGCAAGGCGCGTGAGGCGCCCTGTAGTTCGCAGAGCAGTGTATCCGGCCCGACATGGTCGCCCTCGCTGACCTGCCAGTGAATCTGGATGGCCGGATCGATCTCGGCAAAGCATCGGTTGAACCAGTCGATGCCACACACCACAGCCGGTTCACGCACGATCACGGTGGCGATGCTGTGGTTGGCAGCAGGCACCAGCTCGGCAGTCAGATCACCCGCGCCGATATCTTCTATCAGCGCGGCACGCACATTGGCGGCGATCTCGGTGCCCAGATCCAGCGGAAAGTCGAAAGCGGCAGCAGCTAAGGTCATGGTGTCAGATCAGGGTATTGAGGAGTGAACGGGCTGCCAGAATGACTTCGCTGGCCGTGAGTCCATGAGGACCTTCGCCCGAATCGACGCAGACATCGGCCGCGGCGCCGTGTAACCAGACAGCCGCGCAGAGGGCCTGCACCGGGGCCATACCCTGTGCCAGCAGGCTGGTGGTGATCCCCGTCAGGACGTCACCCATGCCGGCGCTCGCCATGCCGGGGTTGCCGGTGGTGTTGATCCACCATTGGCCATTTGGCGTTGCGATCACACTCCCGCAGCCCTTGAGCACGACGGTCGCGTTATAGCGGCTGGCAATCTGGCGGGCGATGCCGATCCGGTCGGCTTCAACGGTGGCGATATCGGTATCGAGCAGCACTGCAGCCTCACCGGGATGCGGTGTGAGCAGGGTGGGATCTGAACGGTGGGCGACCCGGTCGGCAAAGTCTGGAAGCAGTGTCAGGGCATCGGCATCAAGTACCAGGGGTCCGGCAAAATCCAGCGTGCTGGCCAGTACGGCACGAGAGACATCTGATCGGCCTAGGCCCGGGCCAACGCCCAGCGCAGTTAGGGGGGCTTCGCGCAAGCTGGCCGGGTCCCGGAACATGATTTCCGGTTGCAGCGGGTCAACACTTGGTGCGCCGGAGGCGCCGTTGCCCAGTGCTGCGGCATAGACGCGGCCCGCGCCGGTGTGCAATGCGCTGCGAGCTGCCAGCAGAAGAGCACCCGTCATCGAGGGCGCGCCGCCGAGCAGACCCGCGCTCCCCGCATCGCCCTTGTGCGTGTTGAGCGCGCGTTGCGGTAGATCGTCGATCCACAGTTCGGGCAGATTCATTGCACCGGCGTCGGCATCGTCGGCGACGGCGATCAGTGTAGGCGAAAGATTCAGCGGGCAGACGTCGACCTCGCCGGCATGGTCAGGCCCATCGCCGGTGAGCAGACCGGGTTTACCGGCGATAAAGGTCAGCGTATGGGTCGCTGTAATGCAGAGATCCTGCGCAACCCCGGTATCTGCATTCAGACCGGAAGGGATGTCGATGGCCAGCAGCGGAATCTGGTCGAGCAAGCTCAAGGTGTTGGCCGTATCCACCCAGTCGGCGTAGGGCGCTGCCAGAGGCTGATTGAGCCCGATACCGAATAGCCCATCAATGATCAGGCTGAAGCGGAAAGCCGCTTGAGCGGGGATCTCTGCCAGCAACGTGCCACCCGCTGCGGCGAAAGCGGCATGAGCGGCTTGGGCATCGGCCGGTGTCTTCTGATGGGCCGGTAACCCCACGCAACGGCAGTCATAACCCTGTTGCATCAATCGGGTGGCACAGACCAGTGCGTCGCCCCCGTTATTGCCCGGTCCCACCAGGACCAGAATCGGGTCTGGGCGATCACCCGTCAGTGCCTGTGCCCATGCTGCGACCGCATGACCGGCACGCTGCATTAGATCTGGCCGGGGGTGTTGCGCCAGTGCGGCGGCTTCAACCGCCCGGATGCCCGCAACGCTGAGCAAACGGGTCGCTTCAAGGCCAGCTTCGTAGTTGAGATCGGGGGAGACAGACACGGGGTTCAGGATGCGATGACAATACTTATTATTTTATCGCGATGATGCCCTGCAAAACGGGATTGCCAGATGCTTTGTGATGCTGAGATACCGCGTGTTTTCAAAGGATTAGAGAGGTCTCCGGTCTAAGCTATTGAATCTATTGAGAGCGGGCCATCATGGCCAGATCGGTGCACTGACAGAGGCGCTGAGCGGGGGTCGGCACGGCGTATAATTCAGCCTTTGTTTACTGTCACTTTTCCGGTGCCCCGGCGCCGGTTTTCCGGGTTCTGCTCATGTCGTCTGTGATTGCCTTGCGTGGCGCTGTTGCGCTGTCCGAATTCCGCACCCAACGTCTTCTGGAGCGACTCAAAACCGCCTGGCCGGGTATTACCGGGATCGACAACGAATACCTCTACCTCGTCGAGCTATCGGCACCGCTGGATGCGGCCGAAACCGAGCGGCTCAATGCAGTACTGGATGCCACCGGCGCAGCCACCGATGTGGCCGGCACATTCATAGTCGCCCCGCGGCTGGGCACCATCTCACCGTGGTCATCGAAGGCCACTGACATCCTGCGTCATTGCGGTCTGGGCAATGTGGTGCGCGTGGAACGCGTGACCCGTTTCGTGCCCGTGGGTAAAAAGACCCCTTCGGGCGCAGAGCGTGCCGCGATGGCCGCATTGCTGCATGACCGCATGATCGAAACGGTGCTCGACACCGTGGCCGGCACCTATGCGCTGTTTGACCATGTGGCACCGCGCCCGCTGGCCACCGTGGATATTCTTGCGGGTGGCCGGCCCGCGCTGGAGGCTGCCAACCGCGATATGGGTCTGGCGCTATCGGACGATGAAGTCGAATACCTGATGGCGATCTTTACCGAGGCCGGACGTAATCCGACGGACGTGGAGTTGATGATGTTCGCGCAGGCGAACTCCGAGCATTGCCGTCACAAGATCTTCAATGCCGACTGGATCATCGATGGCGTGACTGAAGCCAAGTCGCTGTTCGGCATGATCCGCGATACCCACAACAAAACGCCGCAGGGCACGGTCGTTGCCTACTCGGATAACGCCGCCATTATGGAAGGTGCTGAGGTCGAGCGTTTCTATCCGCGCGCCGATGGTACTTACAGTTTCAGCAACGAACTGACGCACTATCTGGCCAAGGTCGAAACGCATAACCACCCGACAGCCATTTCGCCGTTCCCCGGGGCGGCTACCGGTTCGGGTGGCGAAATCCGCGACGAAGGGGCTACGGGTAAGGGCTCCAAGCCCAAGGCCGGCCTCTGTGGGTTTACGGTCTCCAACCTGAATCTGCCGGATGCCAAGCAGCCCTGGGAGCGCCCGGCCAGTAAGCCGGATCGTATCGCCAGCGCGCTCGATATCATGATCGAAGGTCCGATCGGTGCCGCCGCCTTCAATAACGAATTCGGTCGCCCGAATCTGGCCGGCTATTTCCGCACCTATGAGCAACCAGTCGGCGACATCGTTCGTGGGTATCACAAGCCGATCATGATTGCCGGCGGTGTCGGTTCGATTCAGGCCGAGCAATCCTTCAAGCAAGAGACCTTCGAGCCCGGCACGCTGTTCGTGCAGCTGGGTGGTCCGGGCATGCTCATTGGTCTGGGCGGCGGTGCGGCTTCGTCGATGGCCTCGGGCAGTAACCAGGCGGATCTGGATTTTGCCTCGGTTCAGCGCGGCAACCCGGAAATTGAACGTCGTGCGCAGGAGGTGATCGATCGCTGCTGGCAGATGGGTGCCAACAACCCCATTCTCTCGGTTCACGATGTCGGTGCGGGTGGTCTGTCGAACGCCATGCCGGAACTGGCCCACTCGGGCGGTGTCGGTGCCCGCTTCGAACTGCGCGCCATCCAGAGCGAAGACCCGGGCATGAGCCCGGCTGAGCTGTGGTGTAACGAAGCCCAGGAACGTTATGTCCTGGCCATTTCGCCCAAGGATCTGGAACGATTCGCTGCGCTGTGTGAACGCGAGCGTTGCCCCTTTGCTGTGGTCGGTACCGCCACGGCTGAAGGCCAGCTCATTGTGAGCGACAGTCTGTTTAACAACCATGCGGTCGATATGTCGATGCATGCATTGCTCGGCAAACCGCCACGCATGACGCGTGACGTCAAGCACGAAGCCGAAGTGGCCGTTGCAGTCGATACGGATGCCGTCGAGCTCAAGGACGCCGCCTATCGTGTGATGCGTCTGCCAACGGTGGCCGATAAATCGTTCCTCATTACCATTGGCGACCGCAGTGTGGGCGGCCTGACTGCACGCGACCAGATGGTTGGTCCATGGCAGGTGCCCGTGGCCGATGTGGCGGTTACTGCGATGGGTTACAACACGCGCCTGGGCGAAGCCTTTGCCATGGGCGAGCGCACCCCGGTCGCCGTGCTGGATGCGCCGGCATCGGGTCGTATGGCAGTCGGTGAAGCCTTGACCAACCTAGCCGCTGCCCGCGTTACCACAATGGCGGATATCAAGTTGTCTGCCAACTGGATGGCGGCTGCCGGTGCGCCGGGCGAAGACGCTCGTCTGTTTGACACGGTGAAGGCCGTATCCGATCTGTGTCAGGCACTGGATGTGTCGATTCCGGTGGGTAAGGATTCGCTCTCGATGCGCACACGTTGGGATGAAAACGGTAAGACGGAAGAAGTGGTGTCGCCGCTGTCGCTGATCGTTACCGCGTTTGCGCGGGTACCCGATATCGCCCAGACACTGACCCCGGTGCTGGATCGCGATGTGGCTGATAGTGAACTGATCCTCATCGATCTGGGCAACGGCAAGAACCGCCTGGGGGGTTCTGCCCTGGCACAGGTCTTTAATGCCACCGGCGACGATGCGCCGGACGTCGATGACCCCAAACAGCTCAAGGCCTTCTATGCCGCGATTCAGTCGCTGAACGAAGATGGCTTGTTGCTGGCGTATCACGATCGTTCGGATGGTGGACTGTTTGCAGCCGCCGCCGAAATGGCTTTTGCTTCGCGTTGTGGTGTCACGATCAACGCCGATATCCTCTGCGTCGACCCGATGGATCAGGATACCGATTACGACAAGAAGCCGGGCATCCTGCAAGGCCGCCGTAACGAGAAACTGCTGCGCGTATTGTTCAGTGAAGAGCTGGGCGCGCTCATCCAGGTGCGTCGCAGTGACCGTGAAGCCGTCATGGCACGCTTGCGTACCCATGGCCTCTCGCGCTATTCCGAAGTGGTGGGTTACCCGAACCAGACGGACGAGATCCGTGTCTCGCATCTGGGCAAGACCGCTTTTGTCGAACCGCGCATCGAACTGCAACGCGCCTGGTCCGAAACCTCGTTCCGTATCCAGTCGCTGCGCGATAACCCGGCCTGCGCGCAGGCGGAGTACGACCGCATTATCGACACGACTGATCGAGGTCTCTTTGCGGCGCTCTCGTTTGACCCCGCAGAAAACATCGCCGCCCCGTTCATCGCCAGCGGTGCACGCCCACGCATCGCTATCCTGCGTGAGCAGGGCGTTAATGGTCAGGTCGAAATGGCCGCGGCTTTTGATCGTGCCGGTTTTACCGCCGTCGATGTGCATATGAGCGATCTGCTCACCGGCCGCGTCACCCTCGATAACTTTGCCGGTCTTGCAGCCTGCGGTGGTTTCTCGTATGGCGATGTGCTGGGCGCTGGTCAGGGCTGGGCGCGGACGATCCGATTCAACCCGCGTTTGCGCGATGGCTTTGCCCAGTTCTTTAACCGGACCGATACCTTTGCGCTCGGGGTGTGTAACGGTTGCCAGATGATGAGCACGCTACAGGATCTAATTCCGGGTGCCGATCACTGGCCCCGTTTTGCGCGTAACCTGAGCGAACAGTTCGAAGCCCGTCTGGTTATGGCCGATGTGCCGAATTCGCCATCGATCTTCATGGCCGGTATGCATGGCAGCATGCTGCCGGTGATTGTGTCGCATGGCGAAGGCCGGGCGCAGTTTGCCAAGGCCGATGACCTGAATAAGGTCTCAGTTGCCTTGCGCTATATCGACAGCCAGGGCGCCGCCACCGAGCGTTATCCGTTCAACCCGAATGGCTCGCCGCAGGGTGTGGCCGGTGTCACCACTGCCGATGGCCGCTTTACCGTGATGATGCCGCACCCGGAGCGCACCTTCCGGACGCTGCAGATGTCGTGGTTCCCCGGCAAGTTCGGCGAGATCTGGGGCGAAGATGGTCCGTGGCTACGCATGTTCCGCAACGCGCGCAAGTCGCTGGGTTGACCGGAACGCTTCAAGTGCGTCACCAGTAAAAAAGGGAGGCCTCGGCCTCCCTTTTTGTTGGTGTCAGTAAAAGCTTACTGTACCTTGGCGCTGGCGCGCATTTTTTGCAGATCCTTCTGGAATTCCTGATTGATGACGGCATCACGGAATTGCGCCTTGGCCTGATCAAAGCTCGGCGGGTTGAACGGACGACGATCTTCCAGTAGCACGATGAACCAGACATTCTCGGCACTGATCGCGGCAGTGTACTTGCCCTTGCCCAGTTTCACGACTGCGTCACCCACGGGCTTCGGGAATGCCGTAATCGGGTTCCAGCCGATGTCGCCGCCGTTTTCCTTGGCGCCCGGGCCAACGGAATACTGTTTGGCCACATTTTCGAAGCTATCACCCGAGTCCAGCTTGCCGGTGACTTCCTTGGCAGTTGCCTGGCTTTGCACCACGATCAGGCGGGTTTTGAATTCTTCCTTACCCATGTTGGCCATGGTCTGATCGTACAACTGCTTCAGCTGTGCATCCGACGGTACATGCTTCTGGGCATAGGTAATCTGATAAGCGCGGATCAGCACACCCTGGTCAGCCAGACGAATGGCTGTCTGCACATCGGCTTGCTTTTCCAGACCGGCCTTCTTGGCGGCCTGAACGATCAGTTCGCGGTCAATTAATTCTTCACGCACAGCCTGACGCAGTTGCGGGCTGTCTTGTGCACCCTGCGAAACTTTTTCGGCGACCAGCGCATCGGCCAGAGATTGGGGGATGGCGGTGCCATTAACGGTGGCAACAGTTCCCGGAGCGGCAATTGCTGGGGTGGCCGACAGAATGGCGGCAGTAACGAGCGTCGTGAGCAGAGTGCTAGAGCGCAGAGCTTTAAAGGTCATGTTTTTTCCGTGAAGTTCTCAATCAGTTCGCACCCGAACGGTTCGTCAGGGGCATGGTGAGCAGCATAAAGGGTGGCGGGATTCTTGGCTAGTCTTTTTGCCCTTTTCAGGCCGGCAGGACCTTCTTGAAGGGGCGGACGACCACGTTGCCGTAGACGCCGGCAGCCACGTACGGGTCGGCGGCCGCCCAGGCCTTGGCATCTGCCAGGCTGGGGAACTCGGCCACAATGGCGCTACCGGTAAAACCGGCCGGCCCCGGATCAGGCGAATCAACCGCCGGGAAGGGGCCCGCCAGAATCAGACGGCCTTCGGCCTGCAGGGCCTGCAGACGGGCCACGTGTTCCGGTCGCACCGCGAGGCGTTTTTCCAGCGAGTTGGGCGTGTCTTCGCCAACAATCAGATAGAGCATTTAGTTTCCTTCCTTGGGGAGATGCCGGGACATATACACCCCTTGTGCCAACACAAAGAGCAGCATGAGGCCCATGCCGCCAAAAAGCTTGAAGCTGACCCAGGTGTCGGTGTCGAACTGGTAGGCCACAAAAAGGTTCAGTGCACCCATGGCGCTGAAGAAAATGATCCAGGCCAGATTCAGACGTTGCCACAGCGCGTTGGGCAGCTGGATCTGCTGGCCCATCATGGCCTTGACCAGATTTTTCTTCATGAACTGGTTCGATACCAGGAACACCACCGCGAACAGCCAGTACAGGATGGTTGGCTTCCACTTGATGAAGGTTTCGTCACGCAGCCAGATGGTGGCGCCGCCAAATACGACAATCAGCCCCAGACTGACCCACTGCATCGGATCGACCTTGCGCGTCTTGAGCCAGGTCCAGCCGATCAATGCGGCTGTGGCAACGATCGCCACGGCGGTGGCGACATAGATGTCAGCCAGCTTGAAGGCCGCGAAGAACAGAACAATGGGCAGGAGATCAAACAGGATTTTCATGGAACAGCATCTTAAGGGAGGGTGATGGTTGTTGCCAGATCGGCCGGGGTGGCCTTCGGGTCAAAAGGCAGGATGCCGAGGCAGGGCGCTTGGATGCGACGACGCAGGGTATCGATATTATCTGTTTGCGCCTGAAACGATGGGTCGATGAGGTTGCCGACCCAGCCCGCGAGTACACAGCCTTCCTGCGCGAGCGCGGCGGTGGTCAGTAGGGCATGATTCAGACAGCCTAGACGCAAACCGACAACGAGGATGACGGGGATATCCAGTTCACGAATCAGATCCGGTTGTGACAGTGTTTCGGAGAGTGGCGCATAAAGGCCGCCCACCCCTTCGACCAGCAGCAGATCGGTCTGCTCGCACGCTGCATGAAAACATTCGATGATCGGGGGCGTGGTGATTTCCACGCCGGCCTGCCTGGCAGCAATATGCGGGGAGAGTGGTGCCTGCAATCGCCAGGGATTGACGGTCTGCTCGGGCAGCGCCACGTTGGCGGCAGCCATCAGGCGTAGGACATCTTCATTGTGTCCATCAGCGTCGACACCGGCAGCGACTGGTTTGAGCGCGGCAGCGCGCAGACCCTGAGCCGCTGCCCGGGCGAGGAGGGCGCAGCTCACGTGGGTTTTTCCGATCTCGGTATCGGTGCCGGTGATGTAGTAAGCCTGGGTCATGGTGTGCTTGGTCGCGTGCTCAGGGGCGTTGTGCGTGGATCGTTAGCACATTGTAGGTGAGCGGCAAGCCATGGGTGGTGCGCTGCTGGTTGTAGGCATTTACCAATGCCAGCCGGGTGCTGCGATCAATCGGTTCCCGCGCAGGGGTTGGCAGGTGATTTGCACCGACGCCCCGAATCGAACGGCGCAGGCTGGCAAAGTCATCATGCCAGGTCGTGACAGTATCGCGCTGGCTATGAACAACCTGCATGGCTGCCTGTTCAAAGTGATTCAGTACCTGTGTGGCATCGGGCATCGACAGCAGGTGACGGGAAGGCTGGAGCCCAATCTGATCGAGCGCAACGGCCAGCTCGGCAAAGGTGCCGCTGACCAGGGTGGTCAACCAGAGATGGCCGCCGGGGCGCAGAATTCGTTTGGCTTCGGAAACCGCACGCGCGATGTCGCACCACTGCCAGGCCAGGCTGGAGAGATAGAGATCAACATGGCTATCGGCAATCGGTAGCTGCTGCAGATCCGCGTTGACCCGGCTTAGCCCGGGGGTCATCAGCTGCTGGCGGAGCATGTCTTCAGCAAAATCAACACCGATGATCGTGGCACAGGGCAAATCGGCGCGCAGTTGTTGCAGGAGTTCGCCGGTGCCGCAACCGGCATCCAAGAGCGTGCCGGCATGGTCTGCAGTAAGACCCTGGGTGGCTTGGCGCAGCAGCTGATCGCGCACCAATTGCTGGAGTGCGGCGCTCGCCGCATACGAGCCAGCCGCCCGGTTGAAGCTCTGGCGTACCGGGTTCGTCATGCCGGACTCCGTCCACCTAGGATTGCCGCAGCCATCTCGGCAGGGTGTGTGCAGGGGAGTGCATGGCTGCCGCCTTCAATCATAATCAGGTTTGCGTCATGGCGATCTCGCAAAAACTCGGCGGCCGCTAAAGGCACCACGGCATCGGCGGTGCCATGAACCATGGTGAACGGCACAGGGGCCGGCGGGGTGATCTGACGGAGATCCATCGTGCGCAATAACCGGAGTCCGTTCGTGAGTCGCGCCGCATCGGTATCCGCGCATTGGTTGAGGGCGTCGCTTAGCGTGCGGTCTCGGGCAGCGGCAACATCGCCATGACGGATCAGTGTGGCAAAGCGTTTGGTCAGCGCTGCCGGGTTCTCGGTCAGCCGCTGATCAAAATCATCCAGCAAGGCTTCAGGTTGGCCCAGATTCCAATCATCACGATTCATAAAGCAGGGCGTGCTGGCAATCAGGGTTAGTGCTGCGATGCGTTTCGGGTGGGCGGCTGTCAGGGCCAAGGCCAACTCGCCGCCCAGCGACCAGCCTACCAGATGACAGCGTGCGGGTAGGCAGGATGCCAGCGCGTTAAGTACTGCATCAGACTCGCCCGATTCAGTGAGGGGGAGTGCAGGGGCCAGTATGCGCTCTGCAGGTACGCCCAGCGCTGTCAGCGCCGTGATCACCGGTTGCCAGGTGGTGGGTGTAAAGCCCCAGCCGTGCAGCAGAACAATGGGCATCGTCATAGGGCCTTGCACAATGCCTCGATGAGTCCGTCGATGTGCGCCTCGGTATGTGCTGCCGAGAGCGAGATGCGTAGTCGCGCTGATCCGACGGCCACGG
>JBFYKG010000081.1:0-5920 GCA_041311015.1 Rhodocyclaceae bacterium
GACCGACAACCGGATCTGGAAGCAGCGTCTGGTCGGCATTGGCGTGGTGTCGCCAGAGCGTGCGCTCAACATGGGCCTGACCGGCGCGATGCTGCGCGGTTCGGGGATCGAATGGGATCTGCGCAAGAAGCAGCCGTACGAAGTGTATGACCGACTGGACTTTGATATTCCGGTTGGCACCAACGGCGACTCCTATGACCGTTATCTCGTCCGCATGGAAGAGATGGCGCAGTCAAACCGCCTCATCAAGCAGTGTATTGCCTGGCTGCGAGCTAACCCGGGCCCGGTGATTACTAGCGATTACAAGGTTGCGCCGCCACCGCGCGAAGCCATGAAGACCAATATGGAAGAGCTGATTCACCATTTCAAGCTCTTTACCGAAGGCATTCATGTGCCGGAAAACGACTGTTATGCGGCCATCGAACACCCGAAGGGCGAGTTCGGTATCTATCTGTCGTCGGACGGCGCCAACAAGCCGTATCGCATGAAGATTCGTGCCCCGGGCTTTGCCCACCTCTCGGCACTGGAAGAAATGTCGCGTGGTCACATGATTGCCGACGTGGTCACGATTATCGGGACTCAGGATATCGTTTTTGGTGAGGTTGATCGCTGATGCTGACTCAGGAAACCCTTGCGCGTTTTGATCGCGAAGTCGCCAAGTATCCGGCTGACCAGAAGCAGTCGGCGGTGATGGCCTGTCTGGCGATTGCCCAGGTAGAAAAGGGCTGGCTGGCCAAAGAAACGATTGCGTTCGTGGCCGACTACCTCGATATGCCGGCGATTGCCGCTGAAGAAGTGGCGACCTTCTACAACATGTACAACCTGAAGCCAGTTGGTAAGTACAAGCTGGCCGTGTGTACCTGTCTGCCGTGTGCCCTGTCGGGTGGCCGTGATGCCGCACTGTACGTGGCAGATCGTCTCGGCATCAAGCTGGGTGAAACCACTGCCGATGGCCGGATCACACTGGTAGAAAGCGAATGCCAAGGTGCATGTGGCGACGCCCCGGTGGCGCTGGTTAACAACCACAAAATGCGCAGCTTCCTGACGCCCGAAAAACTGGATCAACTGCTTGAGGAGCTGAAGTAATGGCGATTCTCGGTTCCATCAATCCGATCATGACCGCCGGCTGGCAGGGCGATGCCGGTTGGGGCATTGATGCCTACGTCAAGCGCGGCGGCTATCAGGCGCTGAAAAAGATTCTCTCGGAAAAGATGTCGCAGGAAGACGTCATTGCCGAAGTCAAGAAATCCGTACTGCGTGGCCGTGGCGGCGCAGGCTTTCCGACCGGCCTGAAGTGGAGCTTCATGCCGCGCAGCTTGCCGGGTGACAAGTACATCGTCTGTAACACCGACGAAGGCGAACCGGGAACCTTCAAAGACCGTGACATCATGCGTTACGATCCGCATTCGGTGATCGAAGGCATGATCATTGGTGGTTATGCCATCGGCGCAACACGTGGTTACAACTACGTACACGGCGAAATCTTCGAGCTGTACGAGCGTTTTGAAGAGGCGCTGGCCGAAGCCCGTGCCGCCGGATTCCTCGGTAAGAATATTCTAGGTAGCGAGTTCAGCTTCGATCTGTTTGCGCACCACGGTTACGGCGCCTACATCTGCGGTGAAGAAACCGCGCTGCTCGAATCGATCGAGGGCAAGAAGGGCCAGCCGCGCTTCAAGCCACCGTTCCCGGCCTCGTTCGGTCTGTATGGCAAGCCAACCACCATTAACAACACCGAGACCTTTGCGTCAGTCCCGTTCATCATCCGTTTAGGCGCCGAGAACTTCCTCAACGCCGGTAAAGAAAACAACGGCGGTACTAAGCTGTTTTCGGTCTCAGGACACGTTGAGCGTCCGGGTAACTATGAAATTCCGCTCGGTACCCCGTTCTCCACGCTGCTTGAAATGGCCGGTGGTGTCCGCGGTGGTCGCAAGCTCAAGGCCGTGATTCCGGGTGGTTCATCTGCCCCGGTACTGCCGGGCGACATCATGATGCAATGTACGATGGACTACGACTCGATCTCGAAAGCCGGCTCGATGCTGGGTTCGGGTGCAGTGATCGTCATGGACGAAACCGTCTGTATGGTCCGCGCGCTGGAGCGTCTGTCGTTCTTCTATCACGAAGAATCCTGTGGACAGTGCACACCGTGCCGCGAAGGGACCAACTGGTTGTATCAGATTGTTTCCCGGATCGAGAATGGCACTGGCCGACAGGAAGACCTCGATATGCTCCTGTCGATCTGCAGCAACATCTGTGGTCGCACGATCTGCGCCCTGGGCGATGCCGCTGCATTCCCTGTCATGAGTTTCCTCAAGCATTTCCGCTCGGAGTTCGAGCACCATATCAAGCACAAGACCTGTCTGGTGCCGGATGCAGTGCAACGCGCCGGTAGTGCTTTTCACCGTCACCCGAACGCCGCCTGACCGGGCGTCACGCTTCATTCACAGATCTGATTTCGCGAGTCGCACATGCTAGAAATTGAAATCGACGGCAAACAGGCGCAGGTAGCTGACGGTTCTACCGTCATGGACGCTGCCAGCCAGCTGGGGATCTATATCCCGCACTTCTGCTATCACAAGAAATTGTCGATCGCCGCCAACTGCCGGATGTGTCTGGTGCAGGTCGAGAAGGCGCCGAAGCCGCTGCCAGCCTGCGCAACGCCGGTGACGAACGGCATGAAGGTCTTTACGCACTCCGAGCTGGCGGTGACGGCCCAGAAGGGTGTTATGGAGTTCTTACTCATCAACCACCCGCTGGATTGCCCGATCTGTGATCAGGGCGGTGAGTGTCAGCTGCAGGATCTGGCCGTCGGTTATGGTCAGAGCGGTTCACGCTTCCAGGAAGAAAAGCACGTTGTCTTCCACAAGAATGTTGGTCCGCTGATCTCGATGGAAGAGATGAGCCGTTGTATTCATTGCACCCGTTGCGTTCGCTTTGGCCAGGAAGTGGCCGGTGTCATGGAGCTGGGCATGATCAACCGCAATGTCCATTCCGAAATCACCACCTTTGTCGGCAAGACGGTTGATTCCGAGCTGTCCGGCAACATGATTGATATCTGCCCGGTTGGCGCGCTGACATCCAAGCCGTTCCGTTATTCAGCCCGTACCTGGGAACTGCAGCGCCGCAAGTCAGTGTCGCCGCACGACTCGACGGGTGCTAACCTGACGGTGCAGGTCAAGGGGGATGTGGTCAAGCGCGTGCTTCCTTTTGACAATGAAGATGTTAACGAGTGCTGGATCTCGGACAAGGAGCGCTTCTCCTACGAAGCGCTTAACGGTAGCGAACGTCTGCTCAAGCCGATGCTGAAGCAGGGAGGGCAGTGGCAAGAAGTCGAATGGAACGTGGCGCTCGATTATGTCGCCCACGGCCTGCGTTCGATTGCCAAGGATCATGGGGCCGATCAGATCGCCATGGCGGTCAGCCCGCATGCCACACTGGAAGAAATGCATCTGGCTGGTCGCATCATGCGCAGCCTGGGTTCGGACAACATCGATTTCCGTCTGCGTCAGCAGGATTTCCGTGCCGATGTGCAACGTCCGGGTGCCGCACCCTGGCTGGGTCTGCCTCTGGCCGACCTGAGCGATGTGGATGCCGCCCTGATTGTTGGCAGCTTCCTGCGCAAGGATTCGCCGCTGGTTGCGCAGCGTCTGCGTCAGGCTGCACGCACTGGTGCCGAAGTCTATTCGGTTAACGTCAGCAACGATGATTCACTCATTAAGCATGCTGGTCTGATCTACACGCCGCCGGGTCAACTGGTCACGGCACTAGCCGGTGTGGTGCGTGCCGCTGCTGAAATCAAGGGTGTCCAGGCTTCGGCGCTGGCCGCCACCGGTAGTGCCGGTGAGATGGAGCGCAAGATTGCTACTTCACTAATCGGCGATGCTGACAGCGCACCGCGCGCCATTCTGCTGGGCAATCTGGCACAGCAACACATGGATTACTCGCTGCTTGAGCAGCTCGCGGGCGAGCTGGCCTGCATCACCGGTGCTTCTGCCGGTACGGTGGGCGAAGCCGCTAACTCCGTCGGTGGTTACGTGGCCAAGGCCTGCCCGCAGCAGGGTGGTCGCGATGCCTCGCGCATGTTCGAAGAAGCGCGTAAAGCCTATGTGCTGTTTGGCTGCGAGCCATCACTGGATGTGGCTAATCCGGCCCAGGCCCTGCGTGCCCTGAACGCCGCCGATATGGTGGTCCAGTTCAGCGCTTTCAAAGATGCCGACGCATTGGCGTATGCCGATGTCCTGTTGCCGCTTGCGCCGTATACCGAAACCTCGGGAACCTTCGTGAATACCGAAGGCCGTGCCCAGTCTTTTGTGGGTGTGGTGCGTCCGGCAGGTGAATCACGTCCGGGCTGGAAACTGCTGCGCGTGCTGGGTAATTTGCTCAACGTCGAGCGTTGTGATTACCAGAGCAGCGAAGAGATCCGTAATGAAATCCTCGTGGGCGGCCAGACGTTGCCCGACGGTTCTCTGGCTGCTGCCATCGCCGTCACAGCCACGGCGCCGACAGCCCTGCAGGGCAGCGGTCTGCAGCGTATTGCCGATGTGCCGATCTATTTTGCCGATGGACTGGCGCGTCGTGCGCCCGCCTTGCAGAAAACGCGTGATGCGCAGGCCCCGACCGCCCGAATGAACGCGGCGACGCTGGCCGGTGTGGGTGCTGCCGATGGCCGCACGGTCCGCGTCAAGGGTGGCGAGGGCACGGCTGTGCTGAATGCGGTTCTCGACAACACCGTGCCGGATGGTTGTGTGCGCATCGCCGCCGCCCACCCGGCTACGGCAAATCTCGGGGCCTTGAATGACATGATCGTCGTGGAGTGTGCCTGATGGATGCCCTGATTCAAGCTGGTCAAAACCTCTTCGGGGCAGGCTGGCCGGTCGTCTGGTCGCTGGTCAAGATCGTTGCCATTGTTGCACCACTGCTGGGCGCGGTTGCGTACCTGACTTATTTCGAACGTAAGGTCATCGGCTACATGCAGGTCCGTATCGGTCCGAACCGTGTTGGTCCGTGGGGCTTGTTGCAGCCGATCGCCGATGGTCTGAAGCTGCTGCTCAAAGAGAGCATTGTGCCGACAGTAGCCAGCAAGGGCCTGTTCCAGCTGGCGCCGATTCTATCCATTGCCCCGGCGCTGGTTGCCTGGGCCGTGATCCCGTTTGCCGATGGTCTGGTGCTCTCGGATATCGATGCGGGTCTGCTGTTCGTGCTGGCCCTGTCATCGGTCGGTATCTACGGTGTCATTCTCGCCGGCTGGTCGTCGAACTCGAAGTATGCCTTCCTCGGCGCCATGCGCTGCGCGGCCCAGATGGTGTCCTACGAAATCGCCATGGGCTTTGCGCTGGTCTGTGTGCTGATGGTGTCGCAGAGCCTGAATCTGTCGGACATCGTCAATGGTCAGGCCAAGGGGCTGTTTGCCGACTACGGCTTCAGCATCCTTTCCTGGAACTGGATTCCACTGTTCCCGATGTTCCTCGTCTACTTTATCTCGGGTGTCGCCGAAACCAACCGCGCCCCGTTTGACGTGGCCGAAGGCGAGTCCGAAATCGTGGCCGGTTTCCACGTCGATTACTCGGGTATGGCTTTTGCCCTGTTCTTCCTGGCGGAATACGCCAACATGATCCTGATCGCCTTCTTGACTTCGATCATGTTCTTGGGTGGCTGGCTGTCTCCGGTCGGCTTCCTGCCGGATGGCTTCTTCTGGCTGGCGCTCAAGGCCTCGGCTCTGCTGTTCCTCTTCCTGTGGTTCCGTGCGACTTTCCCGCGCTACCGCTACGACCAGATCATGCGTCTGGGCTGGAAGGTGTTCATTCCTCTGACAATCGTCTGGCTGGTCGTCGTTGGCGTCTGGCTGATCTCCCCGCTCAATATCTGGAATTAAGATCATGGGTGCCATTAGCGAATTCGTCACCAAGAGCAAGCAGGTTGTTAA
>JBFYKG010000082.1:0-5905 GCA_041311015.1 Rhodocyclaceae bacterium
TCGAAAAGCATCGAAGAGATCTCGACAACGATACTTCAGGAGATCAGGCTGGAAGGACGACCCTCCTTCTGACGCGTCCTAGCGCGTCAGGCTTCGCTGACGCACCTGCTCGAAGAGACAGACCGCTGCGGCTGCATTGACGTTGAGCGACTCCATGGCGCCCGGCATGGGTATGGTGATCCGACAGGTCGCCCGTGCCGCCAGTTCCTTTGTGAGCCCCTGCCCCTCGTTGCCGAATAGCCAGGCAACTGGCGGCAACAGATCCTGATCGTACAGATTCTGGCCGCCGTTGAGCACCGTGGCCGCCACACGCCCTGTATACGTATCCAGAAAATCTCCGACATCCTGATCGGTGTAAACGGTGGCCAACCAGGGCGCCCCCTGCGCGGCACGCAGGCAGCGCGGGGACCAGGCATCGGCACAACCGGGCGACAGCACAACCTGACGCACCCCCGCAGCCACTGCGGTACGGATCAGGCTACCGACATTACCCGGATCCTGAACATTCTCAAGGACCAGCGTATCCGCATCCGATTGCGGTGTGTGGACAGGTACCTGCATCGGGCTCAGCGTCAGCACGCCCGACGGGGATTCGGTCGGCGCGATCTGATCAAAAATGGCATCGGCGATACTGACACAACGCACCCCCCGGCAATCGGCGAGCAAGCTTCGAATCTCTGGCGTGTCTGCAAGACGTTCGGCAATTGCAATCAGTTCGGGCAGCACACCGGCATCGCGCATGGTGCGAAGCAAATGCGCGCCCTCAGAGAGGATCAGACCGGCTTCGATCCGGGCCCGCTTGCTGTCAGCCAGGCGCTTAAGGCGTTTAACCAGGCTGTTCTGGCGGGAGGCGATGTGCTCCAGCATCATCTCACGCCAGCCCCGGCAGCAATGACTGGGCGACCGGCCCGAAACTACGACGGTGCACCGGGGATGGGCCATACAAACGCAGGGCTTCCAGATGCGCTGCGGTCGGATAGCCCATATGGCGCGCAAAGCCATATTGCGGATAGACGTGATCGAGCTCGAGCAACTGGGCATCGCGGTGCGTTTTGGCAAGAATCGATGCTGCCGAGATCGCCGGTTCCTTGGCATCGCCCTTGACAATCGCTTCGGCGCTGCAGAACAGGCCAGGCGGTATGCGGTTACCATCAATCAGCACATGCGTAGGACGCACACTCAAGGCTTCGAGTGCGCGCCGCATCGCCAGAAAGGTCGCCTGCAGAATATTGATCTCGTCGATCTCGGCGGCACTGGCTTCGCCCAGGGCCCATGCCAGCGCGTTCTCACGAATCAGCGGCGCCAGACGTTCACGGGCCGCGGCACTGAGCTTTTTGGAATCGGCGAGTCCGGCAATCGGTCGGGCCGGATCCAGGACGACAGCCGCCGCAACCACGCTGCCTGCCAGCGGGCCGCGCCCTGCTTCATCAATACCGCAAACCAGTGTTGTCATCGTTTATCGACGGACACAGGACAATACGGCATCCGCTGCACGTGACGCCGAATCCTGTCGGAGCTTCTGATGAATGGCATCGAACTCTCGAATCATCTCGTGACGCCGGTTCGGCGATCGCCATAGATTAACGAGTTCCGCTGAAAGCGCTTCGGGCGTTGCATCGTCCTGAAGCAGTTCGGGCACCAGCAATCGACCCAGAAGAATATTGGGCAGCCCTACCCAGGGCAGATAGCGCATACGTTTGTAGATCCAGGCCGAGGACGGCGCAAACCGGTAGGTGATCACCATCGGACAGCGAACCAGTGCCGCTTCCAGTGTGGCGGTGCCACTACAGACCAGCGCCAGGTCACTGGCTGAGAGCGCCTCGCGGGCGTGGCCGAACATCAGGCGTACCCGCAGACCGGGATCGCCGTGTTGATCCAGCGCCGCCTGAAACTGATCGCGGGTTGCCGGGGTGGCCAGCGGCACAACGAACAGGGCTTCGGGTAGCTCCCGGGCAATCCGGTTGGCTGTCTCGACGAATAAGGGCGCATGAAAATCCAGCTCGGAACGGCGACTTCCCGGCATCAGGGTAATCAGCGGCGCGCCCTCGGGCAGATTCAGCGCCATGCGTTGCTGAATGCGATCGATCTGCGGGCTGATCTCATCGGCGAGCGGGTGCCCGACAAACACAGGCTCTATCGGCTGCCCCTTGTAACAGGCCGGTTCGAATGGAAATAGGCAGAGCAACTGGTTGACCGAGGCAATGATCTTTTTAGCACGACCCCGACGCCAGGCCCAGACAGTCGGACTAACGTAGTGGACAGTGGGTACCCCTGCCCGCTTCAGCACCCGTTCAATGGGTAGATTGAAATCGGGGGCATCAATGCCAATCATCACGTCGGGGCGCCACGCCTTCAGCTGCCGGATAATGCCCCGACGGATCCTCAGGATCTCCGGCAAATGCTTCAAGACCTCAATGGCGCCGCGCACGGCCAGCTTTTCCTGGTCGTAGGCACTTGTCAGCCCAGCGGCCACCATCTTCGGACCGCCAATGCCGAAGAACTCGGCATCCGGGTGGCGGGCGGCAATGGCCGCGATCAGGCTCGCACCCAGCACATCACCGGATGCCTCGCCGGCAATCAGCGCAATACGCAGCGGGCGACCCCTCTGAGCCAGCAACTCTTGCGCCATGATTAAAGCGTTAGCGGATGATGCCGCGCTGTGACGACGCCAGGAACTCGTTGAGCACCGCGACTTCCGGATGTACCTTCTGCAGTTCGTCGAGTTTGATCCGTGCCTCTTCGAGGCTCAGCCCAGACTTGTAGATGTTGCGGTATGCCTGCTTGATGGCATTAATGGCTTCTGCGCTGAACCCGCGACGCTTCAGGCCTTCGGCATTGATGCCACGCGGGACTGCCGGATAGCCCTGCGTAATCACATAGGGTGGTACATCCTGAACCACAATCGAACCGCCACCAATCATGGCATGCGCCCCGATGCGGACGAATTGGTGATAACCGGTATGCCCCCCCAGAATGGCCCAGTCACCTACTTCACAATGACCGGCCAACTGCGCGTTACTCGCCAGAATGGCCTGGTTGCCAATCTGACAGTCGTGGGCGATATGCACATAACCCATGATCCAGTTATCAGAACCGATGACGGTCACGCCTTTGTCCTGTGCTGTGCCGACGTGGAAGCTGACAAATTCTCGGATGGTGTTCCGGTCACCGATTTCCAGGCGAGTGGGCTCCCCATTGTATTTCTTATCTTGCGGGATACCACCCAACGCCGCGTAATGGTGGATCTTGTTATCACGACCGATCCGGGTGTGGCCTTCAAGAACACAATGCGATCCGATACTGGTACCGTCGCCGATGCTGACATGCTCGCCGATGATCGTGAAGGCCCCGACCGAGACCCCGATACCCAGCTGGGCCTTGGGGTGGACGATTGCGCTGGGATGAATGGTGACCATATCAGGCATCACCCATTTTGCGGTGCGCGCACATCAGGTCGGCCTCGGCCACAACCTGACCATCGACCTTGGCAACTGCCTTGTATTTGTAGATGCCCCGTTTGCTCGCGGTCATTTCGGCAAATAGTTCGAGTCGGTCGCCCGGCATGACCGGTCGCTTGAAGCGGGCATTGTCGATACCGGCAAACAAATACAGATCATCGGCTGCCTGCATGGTCTCTTCTTCTGAGGCCGATGCAAAAGTCAGAATCGCCGCTGCCTGCGCCAGCGCTTCCATAATCAATACGCCGGGAAAGACCGGGTAATCCGGAAAGTGGCCGGGAAAGAATGGTTCGTTGACCGTCACATTCTTGATGGCGTGGATGCGCTGACCAAACTCGATATCCTCAACGCGATCAACCAGCAGGAAGGGATAACGATGCGGAAGAATCTTGCGGATCTGATGGACGTTGAGTTTCATGACGGATCTCCGGAGTGTGCTGCGGTCATTGATTGAATCTGGGCTTCAAGCTGTTGCACTTTCTTGACCAGCCCGTCGAGCTGACGCATGTTGGCGGCAATATGCAGCCAGTCGGCATGCGGCATGCTGGGGAAAACCCCCGTGTACTGTCCCGGTTTACGGATGCTCTTGATAACCGCCGTACCACCCGAGATGGTGACGTCATCGGTAATTTCGATGTGCCCCGAAAACATGGCGGCACCACCGATAATGCAACGCTTGCCGATGATGGTGCTACCGGCGATACCGGCACAGGCTGCAATAGCCGTATGGTCACCAATACGGCAGTTGTGGCCGATCATGATCTGATCATCGATGCGGACACCGTCACCGATCACCGTATCGTCCAGCGCGCCGCGATCGATACAGGTATTGGCCCCGATCTCGACATCAGACCCGATCAGCACCCGGCCGATCTGCGGAATCTTGATCCAGGCATCGCCATCTTTGGCATTACCGAAGCCATCGGCACCGATCACCACACCGGCATGCAGTACGACACGATCACCAATGTGGCAATCATGATAGATCACGACATTGGGATAAATGAGTGCATTGTCGCCGATCACGACATCATCACCAATCACCACGCCGGCATGAATGACGGCATGACGACCGATCTTGGCCGATGGCGAAATCACCACCGACGGATGTATGGGCGGATCAGGTACCCGCACCGGATTGAGCAACTGGCTCACCCGGGCAAAATACAGATACGGGTTTTGCGTCAGGATATGTGCCCCGGAGTAATGTCCGGCCGCTTCCAGCGGCAGAATCAGCGCCGACGCCTGCGTGGTCGCAAGGAGTGGCGCGTATTTACGCTGGGACAGAAAGCTGATCTGACCGGCCCCGGCATCGGCCAGCGGCGCAATGGCCGAAATAGCGACCGCGCCATCACCCACCAGTTCACCACCCAGCTGCTGCCGGATGTCTGACAGGGACATGGTCACCACGGGACGCCCCATATCAGTTGGGCAACTTGCCGTCATCGGCCAGCGCTTTGATGATCTTGTCCGTAATGTCGATACGGGGGCTGAAATAAACTGCGTCCTGAACAATCAGATCATATTTCTCGGTTTCGGCAATCTGCTTGAGCGCCTTGTTGGCACGGTCGAGCACACCCGCCATCGCCTCGTTACGACGGATCTCCAGATCCTCTCGGAACTCGCGCTGCTTACGCTGGAACTCGCGCGACAGGTCGGCCAGATCCCGTTCGCGATTTCGGCGCTCGGTATCCGACATGGTCGCGCCATTCTTTTCCAGCGCCTCCTGCTGCGTCTTGATCTGTTTGCCCATCTTCTGGAGCTCCAGCTCGCGCTTGGCAAATTCTGCCGTCAACTTCTTGTTGGCTTTAACAGCGACCGGCGCCTGATCAAAGAGGCGTTGCATGTCGACAAAGCCGACTTTGACCTCGGCCCGGGCAACCCCTGCTAACAGCAAGCCACTCACCAGGCCTACACTGCACATCCGGAAGATCTGACGCATTGTTGTCATGATGCTCTCTTTAAAAGGCACTACCCATCGTAAACTGGAACGGTTGACGCTGCGCGCCGGGACCTGCCCCTAAAGGATAACCCAGGCTGAACTTGAGCGGGCCAACCGGCGATACCCAGGACATACCGATACCGGTAGATGTGGCGATACTGTTATTTGAGGGGTTACACACCATCCCAGGATAGCAGCCAGGTGCCGCCGAACCCACCGCGCCTACATAGCCTACGTCGTAGAAGATATTCCAGCGCATGGTTTCACCGAGGCCGGGGAAAGCCCCCTGGATCTCGAAGTTACCGGTAGCGAGTTCATTGCCACCGATATAGGAGGTACCACCATTTGCGTTAGTTGCCTGCGGACCGACTGTACCGGGCTTATAACCGCGTACCGAGCCGATACCACCCCCGTAGAAGTTCTTGTAGAACGGGTAGGCCTTATCGCCCATCCCCTGACCGTAACCCAGGTTGATATTGCCCATGGCCAACAGCGTTTTCTTGTT
>JBFYKG010000017.1:0-21871 GCA_041311015.1 Rhodocyclaceae bacterium
CATTCGCGGATTTTACCCGCGTTAACTACATGTGCAGGAAATTCTGATGCCCAACCGGCTAGTCTCAGAGTAGCTTGGTGCCCAGCCACCAGGCAGCGGCGGCGATCAATGCGCTACAGGGAATCGTCAGAATCCACGCCCAGACAATATTGCCAGCGACACCCCAACGTACACGGCGGGCACCACGTGTAGAGCCGACGCCGGCGATGGCACCCGTAATGGTGTGAGTGGTGGATACGGGAATGCCCAGTGCCGTAGCAAAGAACAGGGTCATAGCACCGGCACTGTTGGCACAGAAGCCACGTGCCTGATTTAGCTTGGTAATGCGGTTGCCCATCGTCTTAACAATGCGCCAACCGCCAAACATGGTGCCCAGACCCATCGCCGTGTAGCAGGACAACACCACCCACGCAGGCACATGCTCACCAGATTTCGAAACGCCCGCGGCAATCAGCAGCATCCAGATAATGCCGATGGTCTTCTGGGCATCATTACCACCATGGCCCAGGCTGTAACCGGCCGCAGAAACCAGTTGCAGGCGACGGAAATGTTTATCCACCTTGCTAGGAGACATGTTTCTACAGAGCCAGGAAACAATCACCATCATGAGGCTACCAATAGTGAATCCCAGGAAAGGGGCAATAAAGATAAAGGCGATGATCTTGAGAACGCCAGCCGAGATGAGGCTGCCAAAACCGGCCTTGGCTACGGCGGCGCCAACCAGACCTCCTACCAGGGCGTGCGAAGAGGAAGAGGGGATGCCGTAGTACCAGGTAACGATATTCCAGACGATAGCGCCGATAAGGGCGCCAAAGATGAGGTAGTGATCCACAATTGACGGGTCGATGGTGCCTTTGCCAATAGTCCCTGCAACTTTGAGCTCAAACAGGAAGTAGGCGAGAAAGTTAAAAGCAGCCGCCCAGATTACTGCCTGGTGGGGTTTTAAAACCCGTGTTGAAACGATCGTGGCAATTGAATTGGCCGCATCGTGGAAGCCGTTCATAAAATCGAACAGCAGTGCCACGATGACGAGGGTGATGATCACCCCCAGGCTCATTTGCAGGTTATCCATGAATCAGACGACCCGGTGATCAGGAGTTTTCGAGGACGATGGCCTCGATGGTGCCGGAGACATCCTTGCAGCGATCCGAGACGGATTCGAGGATTTCGTAGATTTCCTTAAGCTTGATCACCTGGCGGACATCGGGTTCGTCGCGGAACAGTTTCGACATCAGCTCACGATTCATGCGGTCGGCGTCGGATTCGAGCTCGTCGATTTCGTGGCAGATGGTCAGGATATGCGGGCCGTTCTGCATGCTGTCGAGCAGTTTGACGACCGAGGCAATGTGGTTGCAGCAGCGGGCGGTGACCTGCGCCAGACCGATGGCTTCTTGTGGTACCTGCTGGATGTCGTACAGGGCCACCGACTCGGCCACGTCCTGGATGATGTCCAGGATGTCGTCCATGCCGCTGATCAGTTCGTGGATCTCATCGCGGTCAAAAGGGGTAATGAATGACTTATGCAGCTGGGCCAGCGTTTCATGAGTGATTTTGTCGGCTTGACGTTCGACGGTATCGATTTCATCAGCGATCCGAACGACCTCGCCGGACTGGTTGGCCAGCGCGGTGATCAGTTCGGTCAGCAGTTGGCCGCCTTTGACGATCAGTGCCGCATGGTTGTTGAAGTGATCAAAGTACTTGCCTTCTTTAGGCATCAGCTTGCCGAACATGGGGTTTCCTAATCGGTGTCATTCAAACGAAACCGTATTGTAATCTGACCGTAAGAATCCAACGCCGCTCAGTCACGATAAAATGCAGGAATCATTCTCAGCTGTGGCATTTATGAAGCAGAATCTTATGACCTCTTGGGCCCTGTTTTGCACCATTGTGGTGCTTTCGGGCTGTGCCATGACCCAGAAGCCGGCTTCGGTGAGTGATAGTGCCGTAGAGGCACCTGCTGTTGCGGCCCCGAAGGCAGCAGCGCCGGTGGTTTATGGCGATCCAGCGCCTGCGGGCTCGGCCACGGTGGTACCTTCAGGGCTGGGGCTGGATAAATTGCCCTTGATTGCCCGCACGCGCCAGAAGAACCCGGCGGGGCTAAAGCAGTTTGCGGGGCAAAATCTGCACGGTCAGGCCAAGTTTGTTAAAACCGCTAGGGGCAACCCCAATGCCGTGGTGGCGGATGCGCGTGTTGGTGGGCTGGGGGAAGTCTCGATCTGGTGTCGCAATGTGCTGGGCGCCATGCCGCCGGCCCGAATGGTGGGCTTTGACGGGGTGATGACGGGTGAGGTCTATACGTCAGAAGACTTTAGCAACGATGTCTACCTCAAGGATTGTCGTTTCCGCGATTAGTGTGGGATGTTGCCGGCGGAATGAGACTGAGAAGCTGAACGGGTGCCGATCCTGACGACCGGCACCGGTAACGCGATCAGGCGCTGGCTTTTTTGAGGATGGCGTAGAGCTCATCCTTCAGGTGCAGCTTTTCTTTCTTCAGCGTTTCAACTTCTTCATGGGTGCCCGACTCAATGTGGGACTCCATATTCTGAATCTTCTGGTCCAGTTCGTTGTGCTTGTCGAACAGACGGGTGAAGTGGTGATCGGTAGTCTTCAGGCGGGTGATCAGCTCACGGTATTCGGGGAACATACTAACTCCGGTAAACGATGAATAAGGGACTATCGGTTAGCCCTTTGGCTCAATTTTACGCCTTTGTCGGGTTGCCGGCCAGTTATTACTTGGGTGCTTCCGTGCTATCGGCCGACTTTTTACCATTGATCCGACGAAAGAACGCGAGCTTTTCCGGGAAGTGTTGAGTCACCCAGGCAACAGCACCGTACTTGAGCGCTTTGCCACCGAGAAGGGCTAGAAAGGCTTCAAGAATACGGTCGTCGACAATGCCAAAGAAAATCAACAGCGGCATCTGTGGCAGCGGTGAGGCGCCAACACCGAAAATGGCCCAGACTCCATAATCTCCGATCCAGCGCGAGGCCTCGGCCCAGGTCTGGTCACTGAGTAGATTGGGAAACCAGTCATGGATCTGGTTGTAACCCAGCATGTGCGATACGCCCACAATGATGGCGCCGGCCAGGGCGCTGCCGGTGGCGCAGGCCAGGCTGAGTGGCAACCAGCGTTTGGGTGCCATGAGTACGGCAGTGACGATGACGGCGGTGACCGGGTATCCTGCGCTGATGGTGCCGCCAAAGGAGAGCAGGGCGGCAACAGCGAAGAAATGGTGACCGCGGTTAGCGCGTTCGAGCCACCCCTGGAGCTTTCCCTCCAGCGCCTGCAGGCGTTTACCCATGACAGCAAGCCATCAGGCAGCCTTGCGCTGGATCAGTTCGATCTTGTAGCCGTCCGGGTCTTCAACAAACGCAATCACGGTGCTGCCATGCTTCATCGGTCCGGCGTCGCGCACGACCTTGCCGCCGGCCGCTCGAATGGCGTCGCAGGCGGCATAGGCATCGTCCACCTCCAGTGCAATATGGCCAAACGCGGTGCCGAGTTCGTAGTGATCGACGCCCCAGTTATAGGTTAGCTCAATGACGGCCTGTTCGGACTCCGGGCCATAACCGACAAAGGCCAGCGTGAACTTGCCTTCCGGGTAGTCATTCCGACGAAGCAGGGTCATCCCCAGGATGCGCGTGTAGAAGTCCAGCGACTTGTCGAGATCGCCGACGCGCAGCATGGTGTGCAGTAAACGCATGGGTTGTTGGCTACGCGAAAAGGATCAGGGCAAGGATGCCACCGAGAATGACCCACTTGCCCACGTAATAGGCCGTGCGGTTGCGCTGCTTAAGGCCCTTGGCCCAGACGCGACCCTTGTAGACCACACCAAAGATCTTGTTGAGGACACCGGTCTTGTCGCCCTCGGCATTGGGCGAGGCGGCCGCGCCGACAACATATCGGCCGAACCAGCGATTAAAGGCCACGATCCACGAACCAGCCAGCGGGCGTTCGACGTCGCAGAAGAAAATCAGCCGGTCTTTGTCGGTTTCGTTTTCGGCGTAATGGATGAAGGTTTCATCAAAGAACACGCTCTGGCCGTCGCGCCAGCTGTAGCGTTGACCGTCCACATCGATAAAGCAGCGATCGTCGTTCGGCGTCGAGAGCCCCAGGTGATAGCGGATCGACCCAGCGTAAGGGTCACGATGCCGCACCAGGCGGGCGCCCGGCGGCAGGTGCGTAAACATGGCGGCCTTGACGTTGGGTACCTGCTTGAGCAGGCCCACAGTAAACGGGCACAGTTCTTCAGCCGATGGGTGAGCGGTGTCATACCACTTAAGGTAGAACCGCTTCCAGCCGGTGCGGAAGAAGGAGTTGAAGCCAACATCGTTGTAGGTGTCCGAGGCTTTGATCAGGCCCTGGTCCACCATCTTCAGGCCTTCCTCGCGAATCTTTTCCCAGTTGTCATCGAAGATTTTCATCTCCGGGAAATTGCTGGCATCGAGATAGGGCACGTTCGGAACAGTCGAAGCGCCATAGAGCAACACGTTGACGGGTGCCAGAAAGGTGGAGTGATCGGTAATCTGGCGGAAAGGGCGCAGACGGACCTTGCCGCGGAAATGCACGAACACGGTCGAGAGCACGAAAATCCAGATGATGGTCCACTTCATGGCGAATCCTAAGTGTTTGACGCAAAGCACCATTATCCCCGCGGCAGGGGGGTGTTGGCAAATTGGCAGGCCGGGGCCGCATGGTTGCGCTGGTAGAATTTGGCCATGAACCTGGTCGATCAAGTCTCCGCCGTTTTTAAGCCTGATGGCCCGCTGGCGCGCCTGATCCCGGCTTTCAAGACCCGATCACAGCAAACAGATATGGCCGCACGGATTGCCGAGGCGATCAAGGCTGATGCTGCCTGCCTGGTTGAGGCGGGTACGGGCACCGGCAAGACCTTTGCCTATCTGGTGCCGGCCATGCTTTCGGGTGGCAAGGTGGTGCTCTCGACCGGCACCAAGACACTGCAGGATCAGCTTTTCGAGCGCGACATTCCCACCGTGCGCGAGGCGCTGGGAGCGCCGATCCGCGTTGCGTTGCTCAAGGGCCGCAGTAACTACGTGTGCCACCATCATCTGGATCGTGCCGAGAAGGAAGGCCGCTTTCTGCAAAAGGAAGACGCCCGCTATATCCAGCATATCGTTCGATTTGCCCGCACCACCCAGCGGGGTGACAAGGCCGAGTGCGCCGAGGTGCCGGAATCGGCTTCGGTCTGGCATATGGCAACTTCGACCAAAGACAATTGCTTGGGCAGCGAGTGCGCGCATTACGAGGATTGTTTTGTGGTCAAAGCCCGGCGCGAGGCCATGGAAGCCGATCTGGTGGTCGTGAACCATCACCTGTTCTTTGCCGATGTGGCGTTGAAGGAAGAGGGCATGGCCGAGCTCTTGCCCAATTGCAATACGGTCATCTTCGATGAGGCGCATCAGTTGCCCGAAACGGCCGGCATATTTTTTGGCCAGCGTTTTTCGACCACGCTGGTGCTCGATCTGGCGCAGGATGTGCGGCTGTCGGCGCTGGCCGAAGCGCGGGATTGTCTGGACCTACCGGTACAGGCAGCCGCCCTGGAAAAAGCCGCACGCGATTTCCGGCTGACGCTGGGCAATGACCTGGTGCGCCAGCCGGCGGTGAACATTCTGAAACAGCCGGAGTTCATTAAGGGGCTCGATACGCTGGCCGAGCGGATCGATCTGATGACCGAACTGCTACAGACTCAGGCGGGCCGCTCGCCGGATCTGGAACGGGCCTGGCAGCGCTGCACGGCACTCGGTCAGGACTTGATGCGCTGGAAGCGGGGTGCCCAGAATCAACCGCTGGCCGGTGCGGGCGATGCGGCCGGGTCAGCACCTGACGAAAACCAGGGGAGTGCGCCGGGCGACTATGTGTATTGGGTCGAAACGCTGGGACATGCGCTGCATCTGCACGCAACGCCGCTGTCGGTGGCAGAACCCTTTGCCAAGCTGATGGCGAGCAGCCCGCGTAGCTGGATCTTCACATCGGCCACGCTGGCAGTGCAGGGCGACTTTACGCATTATCAGGAGGCGATGGGTTTGCACGAAGTTGCCGCTTATTGCTGGGACAGCCCCTTTGATTATCCACAGCAGGCCATGCTCTGCTGCCCCACCGAATTGCCTGATCCAAACAGTGCTGATTACACCGACCGGTTGGTCGATGCCGTGTTGCCGCTAATTACCGCCGCGCAGGGCCGCACCTTTTTTCTGTGTACCTCGTTGCGGGCCATGCAGCGGGTACGGAGCCAGCTCGAAACCCGGTTGGCATTTCATCAGCCGGAGATCAAAATCCTCTGCCAGGGCGATGCCGCCAAGAATGAGCTGCTGCGCCGTTTCCGTGAGGAAGGGGGTTCGGTGCTGGTGGGGTCGCAAAGCTTCTGGGAGGGGGTTGATGTGCCGGGTGATGCCCTCTCGCTGGTGATCATCGACAAACTGCCGTTTGCCGCGCCGGATGACCCCGTGCTTTCGGCGCGCATTGATGCGTTGAATCGGCAAGGTAAAAATGCCTTCATGCACTATCAGTTGCCGCATGCGGTGATTAATGTAAAGCAAGGGGCGGGTCGACTGATCCGTAGCGAAACCGACCGGGGCGTGCTCGTCATTGGGGACCCGAGGTTGATTGCCAAGGCCTATGGCAAGAAGGTCTGGCGTAGCCTGCCGCCAATGTCGCGTACCCGAGATATTGCCGAAGCAGAGGCTTTTCTGATCCAGAGTCTGAACGACCAGGTGTCCTATGATTGTGAACCGGCCTGATCGCGCGACCCTCGAATCAGTGATCGGCGCAGCGGCACTGGCTGAACGGCCCCATCTGTTTTCGAATGTGCAGGTGCTGTTGTCGCGCTCCGTATACGAACAGATTGCCCGCTTTGTACGCGATGTGACGACGCTAGTAGCTTCGCCGGCGTATCTGGCGGCTGTTGCAACCCGACAGGGGACAGGCATTGTGCCTATGCCACCGGGAGTCTGCCTGGCCTTTGACTTCCATGTCGGTAGCGAAGCCCCTCAGCTCATTGAGATCAATACCAATGCGGGCGGTTCGCTGCTGGTGACGCTGCTTGAGCGGGCCTGGGGCCGTGCCGACAGCGCTGATGCAGCCGAAGCGGCGCTCCTGCAGATGTTTCAAAACGAATGGTCGGTCTGGGGTGCCGGTCGGCCGTTGCAAACGATTGCGATTGTGGATGAAGCCCCGGCGCAGCAATACCTATATCCGGAATTCATTCGCTGGCAAACATTGTTTGAATCGCAGGGGATTCAGGCGCAGATCTGTGCCCCGGAGCAGTTGCACTGCGATGATGCCGGGCGGCTCTGGTGTGTTGATCAGCCCATCGATCTGCTGTACAACCGGTTAACGGATTTCAGCCTAACATCGGCGCCCTGCACGGCAATTCATACGGCCTGGCTCCAGCAGCTCGCAGGCAAGACCACAGGCTCGCTGATCACGCCGAATCCGCAGGCGCATGCGCTATGGGCTGACAAGCGGAATCTGCAATGGCTCTCGGATCCGGATGCTTTGAAGTCCTTCGGGTTAAGCCCGGCTCAAGCCGAATCGGTTTGCCGTTGTGTTCCACCCACGCTTCCAGTGGTAGCGGATGAGGCCGAGCAATTCTGGGCAACGCGTAAGCAGTGGTTCTTTAAACCGCAGGCCGGTTTCGGGTCACGTGCGGCTTACCGTGGCGACAAGCTGACTAAGCGCGTCTTTGAAGAGATTATTCAGGGCGGCTATGTGGCTCAACGCTTTGCGCCAGCGCCGGAACTTGAGGCGACGGATCCCCTGACCGGCGAGTCGGTGATGCTGAAGTATGACCTGCGGGTTTATGCCTATGCAGGCGCAATCCAGTTGCTGGCAGCAAGGCTGTACCAGGGTCAGACCACCAACTTCCGAACACCGGGCGGCGGGTTTGCTCCCGTGATTGTTCGCGCTTGATTAGCGCTAACCCGGTTAGTTACTGAGCGGCTTTGGCGTTTGGATTTGCCCGGACCGACTTATAGGGCGCCGGCGCCTTGGCAGCATCGATCACCAGACGATTCTCGAGTTCGGCCAGAACTTCGGCTAAGGCCTGTTGTTGTCCGTCGATCAAAGCCTGCGGTGATTTGTCGCGCAGCACGACACGTTTGCTGATACGTGGCGACGAGAACATGAACTTGTCGGCGCTGTAACTGGCGCTGGCATAGAATTGGATGGATACCACCGCCTCAGGTGTGCCGCGGTAGTCACCATAGAATTCGTCGATAATGCCCTGGAGCTGATACATCGGGAAGAAGATGGACGACTGTTCGAGGACCTGGGAAAAGGCATTTGATTTGACCAGCCATTCCCGAGTGGCGTTACCCACCATGTCGCGAGGGTAGATCAGGTAGACGTTGTAGAAGTCTTTCTCGTAGCGGTTGTCAGACAGACGATAGACCAGCGATTTGCCATCAAACGGCGTGTTGGCGCTGAAGTTACCCATCTTCAAGGTCATGTCGACTGGGGTAGCTCTGGGTGCGCCGGTGCGCTCGGGCACCACCATCCAGCTACTCTGATCCGGGTTGGGTCTGTTCAGGGCGCAGCCCGTCAGGAGTGCGCCGGCCAAGGTAAGGGTGGCAAGCGCCCGGATGGAACGGCGGCGGAAGATCGGTGTGGCCATCATGTATTCCCGGAGATATATTGAATCAGCGTGGTTCGGTTAAAGCGCGAGATCAGGGGCTAAGCTTTTTCGGCGGTTGGCCGAACAGCACCCAGGACGGGTACTGGTTAGCCTTTTGCGAGAGGTCGTTGACGTTGTCGGTGATCTGACGGACGTTATCTGCCGACACCGTCAGGTCCCCCTGCATCGAGGTCAGGGTCTGGCGCAACACCACAATCGAACCGGTAAGTTGCTCAATCATGACGGCCAGTTCCTGGTTATCGGTGGCTTTATTCACTTTGCCCAGCAGCACATTGAGTTCGGTCACGGCGTCATTCAGACCACCTTGCTTGCCGTCCGTGCCTGCGACCATGCCATTCAGGTTGACGAGCAGGGTATCGACCTTGGCCTGGGTTTCAGCCAGATTCATCTTGTTGAAGTTCTTGAGCGCATCCTCGACGTTATCGAGGAGGATATTGACCGGGCTGGGTTGTGAAGGAATGACCGCGTAGTCGGGCTTCCAGTGATAGGGCAGCACGCGCAGGTTGGAGGGATCTTTCACAAAATCCAGCTCCATATAGTTCACACCGGTGATGCCCTGGCCGCGGATCTGGGCGCGCAAGCCATCTTGAACCATCTTTTCTAGATAAGGGATGGCATCTTCGGTGCTCGGCGGCGTAATTTGCATACGGACGACCACGTACTGCTTTCGATCGCTGGCCGGAGAATCCGTTTCGTACAAATGTCCTGATAGGTTGATATATGAGACCTGCCCGACACGGACACCGCGGAAGCGGACCGGGGCACCCACATCCAGACCCTGCACCGATTCCTTGATATAGGTTTCTACCGTCAACGTTTTTGAAAACAGGTTGCGGGCACCGAAGATCAGCACCAGCACAACCAGTGCGGCAGCACCGATCAGGACGAAGATACCGAGTCGGTAGTATTGGGCAGTTTGGCGAGAGGACATGGTGGTCTGGTCGGTCGTTGGTCAGTGGGCGGCAGGCGCCATTTTGGGTGGGGTGATTTCGCGGTTGAAAAACTGGCGGACCAGCGGCACGTCGCTGTGGTCTCGCAACCATTGCGGCTTGCCTTCGGCGATGATGCCTTTGGTGCCTTTGTCCAGCATGATGACACGATCGGCGATGGTATAGATGCTGGGCAGTTCGTGGGTAACGACCACGAATGTGATGCCGAGATTACGCGAGATCGACAGGATGGTCTGATCCAGCTCGGCCGAGGTGATCGGGTCCAGGCCGGCCGAGGGCTCGTCGAGAAAGAGGATCTCTGGGTCCAACGCCATGGCGCGGGCGATAGCCGCACGTTTCTGCATGCCGCCGCTGATTTCGGAGGGCATGAAGGATTCAAAGGGCAGCAGGCCAACGAGGTCGAGCTTACAGCGGGCGATCAGCGACATCTCGTCGTTGCTGAGGCGGGTGTATTCCTCAAGAAAGAGCCGGACATTCTCAAGCAGATTCATCGAACCGAAAAGCGCGCCTTGCTGATACATCACGCCAAAGCGGGTCAGAATCGCCTGACGCTCAGCACCTTCGGCGGTGACGATATTGTCACCTTCGATGAGCACTTCACCTACGGGGGGGTCGTAGAGGCCGATCATGTTCTTGAGCAAACTCGACTTGCCGCACCCCGAACCACCGAGAATGACGAACACCTCGCCGCGCTTAACCGAGAAGTTGAGATCCTGCAGCACGATGTTGTCGCCGTATCCGACCGTCAGGTTTCGGACGTCGATGATGTTGTCGGTTGCTGCCATCTCAGTCATGGTCAGAAGCCTGTCTTGTAGGAGATGTAGGCGAACAGGCCATCTACCATCACGATGAGGATGAGGCTGGTCACCACGGCCCGGGTCGCCGAAAGGCCAACGGCCGCTGCGCCAGTACCGGTTTGCATACCCCGCAGGCAACCGACCCCGGCCACGATGAGGCCGAAGAGCAGGGACTTGGTGAGCCCTGACATGATGTCGTTGACGTGAATGGTTTTCAGCACGGCTTCGTAAAAAGTGACGAAGGGCACCTGGTAGGCCAGCATGGTGAGCGAGGCCGAGAAGATGCCGATCAGGTCGGAGAAGAGGGAGAGGATGGGGGCCACCAGCAGCCCGGCCAGCAGACGGGGCAGCACCAGAAAGCGGATCGGGTCGATGCCGCCGGTGACCAGCGCGTCCACCTCGTTGTTGACGGTCATCGTGCCGATCTCGGCGGCGAAGGCGGCGGAGGAGCGACCAGCCAGCAAGATGGCCGTCATCAGTGGACCAAGTTCACGGAAGATGGAGAGTGAGACCAGGTTGGCCACAAAGGTTTCGGCGCCGAATTGCTTGAGACCGATGGCGGACTGGAAGGCCAGGATGACGCCGATCAGAAACGCCACCAGCGACACGATGGGTAGGGCGGCCACACCGGCCTCGACGCCGACGTTGATGAAATCGTTCCAGCGCACCAGCTTCGGGTTGCGAAACGCCCAACCCAGCGAGGATGCGAGCTTGCCGATAAAGACCACCTGATTGCGGGCATCTTCGATGACCTCGGCCGTACCATGGCCGATCCGTTCAATCAGACTGGTGCTGGCGTGATGGTTACCATCCGCCTTGGGGAACAGATTGTCGATCGGCTGGTACTGCGCAATCAGAGGCTCATAACGTGGATCCAGACTCAGTACCTGAACTTTGCCGCCGGCCTCGGTCTGCGCGTGCTGCAGATCGATCAGGAAGGCAATGCCGGCACCATCGAGATAATCGACCTTGGCCATATCGATGCTGAGTGAGGCGCACCCTGATGCACTAGCCAGCCAGGTGTTCTGAGAATGCCGGGTCGTCGCCCAGATGTCGCCGAGGGTGTGGGCGTTAAAGTGTCCGCGCAGCGCTAGCGTTGCTGTATTGCCTGATGCCGCCCAGACCGCATCGGCCGTGGCCAATGGGGGGGTGTCGGTGATGGGCGCGGACGGGGACTCGGTCATGTCGGTATTCTAAGTGCTTTTCAGGGCAATCCGCCGGTTTATTCCGGGAAGGCCTGGGTGAAATACAGCGCCTCCATCAGGGGGCCGGGCTGGTTAAGCGAACCGAACCAGCGTTGATAGAGTTCGCCAATGACCGGGGTGCGGAAGGTGCGAGAGAGGGTGGCGTTCACCGCCCAGCGCAAATCCGGGTCGTTACGTTGCATCATGATGGCGTAATACTCCGGCGCAAAATCCTGTGGCAGCATCCGGAAGCGGGTGCCCAGTTTGGAGCGGACGAGCTGATCGAACATGAGTAGCCGGTCTCCGGCCACGGCCTCGACCTCGCGATTAGCCAGCAGCGTTGCGGCGGCTTCCATGTTTTTGGTTTCGACCAGGGTTGCCTGCAGCTGGCCATTGGCAATGGCCTGTTTGAGATTCCTGCTGGTGGTTGTATTGCGGACCACGGCCACCTTCTTGCTCGAGAGTTCTTCAAGTTTTTGCAGATCGGCATCGCTGCGAACCGCAAACGTAGCACCCTGGATAAACGTGGTCAGGCTGAAGGCAAACTGCTTCTGCCGTTCAAGCGTGTTCGAGGTGGCCGAACATTCAAGATCCGCCTCGCCGGATTCGATGGCATTAAAGCGGCTACGCGAGTTGGTTTTCATCCAGCGTAGATCCACAACACCAAGTCCTAACTGGGTAACCAGCTGTGACGCAACGATCCGGCAGAGATCGATGGTGTAACCGGTGGGTTGACCATCGTCGCCGATCAGCGAGAAGGGTGCCTGGTTCGGATCGTAGGCAATGGTGAGTGTTTGGCTGGCGCGGATGCGTTGTATCACCGGGCCATCGAGCGGCCGGTTAACGGGTTCGTTGCTTTGCGCGAGGGTGCTGCCGGCTACCAAGAGGGTGAGGCCGAGCAGGGCGGTGCGTAGATGTGCGCTAAGTGGCATGGGCGTTCTGTTAGTGGGTGGCGAGATTCATGGGGCCGGGGTGGAAGATGCGTGCGTCCATGGCTTTGAGTGTCGGGCTGATCACAGGTGCAAAATCCATATGGGCGAGGATGTCTCGTCGCAGGTCAACGCCCGGTGCAATTTCGGTGAGGGTCATGCCATCTGCCGTCAGCTCGAAGACACAACGCTCGGTGATGTAGAGCACGGGCTGCTGTTTGCTGATGGCGTAGCGGCCGCTGAAGGTGATCTGCTCGACATCGCCAACAAATTTACGAACCGTACCCTCTCGGGTGATTTGCAGAGCGCCGTCGATGACCTCGGTTTGCAGCCCCTCGGCGGTGAAGGTGCCCACGAAGACGACTTTTTTCGAGGATTGACTGATGTCGATGAAACCGCCGGACCCGGCCAACCGCGGGCCGAAGCGCGAGACGTTGAGGTTACCCTGACGGTCAGCCTGAGCGAGCCCAAGGAAGGCAATGTCAATGCCGCCGCCATCGTAGAAATCGAACTGGTAGGGTTGATCAATAATGGCATCCTGATTGACCGCCGCACCAAAGTTAAGCCCGCCTTGAGGAATGCCGCCTATGACGCCGGGTTCGGCGGTGAGCGTGATGGCATCGCTCAGGCCTTCTTCAGCTGCAATGGCGGCTACGCCCTCGGGCATGCCAATCCCCAGGTTCACAATGGCGCCGGGGGTTAATTCAAATGCGGCGCGCCGGGCGATGATCTTACGCGCCGACATCGCCATGGGCGGTAGGGCATCCAGTTCGACGCGCGTCTCGCCGGCAAAGGCCGGGTTGTACTGCTCAAGAAAGGTCTGCTGGTGGTATTCGGGTTGCTCGGCAACCACCACGTGATCGACCAGAATGCCGGGGATGCGGACATCCTTGGGCTTGATCTCACCGTGTTCCACCAGGCGCGCGACCTGAACGATGACTTTGCCGCCGGAGTTGCGGGTGGCCATGGCAATCGCCATCGACTCCAGCGTTAATGCTTCGTGCTCGACTGAGATGTTGCCCAGCGTGTCGGCGGTGGTGCCTCTCAGAAAAGCGACATGGATCGGGAATGTCTTGTACTGCAGGTATTCCTTGTCATGGACCTCGGTGACCGCCACATAGTCTTCTGTACTGAGGGCGTTGATCTTGCCGCCATCACGGCGGGGATCGACAAAGGTATGTAACCCAACATGGGTGGTCAGGCAGGGTTTGCCCGAGGCGATATCCCGAAAGAGCTGGACCAGCACGCCCTGGGGCAGGTTATAGGCCTCGATCTCGTTGTTAACTGCCCGTTTGGCCAGTTTGGGAATCAGGCCCCAGTGGCCGCCCACGACCCGCTTGAGCAACCCCGGTGCCGCCAGATGGTTCAGGCCCCGCTCACCGCCATCGCCCTGGCCGGCACCAAAGACCAGGGTCAGGTCCCGGGGTTCGTTGCAGATGTTGTAGTGGGCTTCTAGCGCGATGGCCAGATTCTCGGGGAAACCGATACCCACAAAGCCGCAGGTTGCCAGCGTCTGGCCGGATTGAACTAGCGCCGCTGCAGCGCGTGCGCTGATGCACTTGGGGTGGTTGCTCAGGGGGCTTTGGGCGGGGGGCATAGTGTTCAGGCCGATTGGACGATGTTTTAAGCGGTTTGCTGGGCTACACTTGCCTGGCAGAGGAATCTGGGACTTGAAAAAAGACGTTTAGGCTACATATTGCCAAAAGATCATGGCGTCCGGATGATTGGTCGCCAAATATAAGAACACCAAGGACATCTATGCGATTTGATAAACTGACTACCAAGTTCCAACAGGCTCTGGCCGATGCCCAGAGCATTGCACTCGCCAACGACTGTGGCTTCATTGAGCCGGCACATCTGCTGCTGGCCATGATTCAGGAGTCGGATGGCGGTATCCGTTCGTTGCTCGAGCGCGCCGGCGTTAATGTGACGGCGCTGGCCCGCGAGACCGAGGCGCTGGTCAAGCGCCTGCCCCAGGTGCAGGGCACTGCTGGCGAGATGCAGGCATCACGCGATCTTGGCAACCTGCTCAACCTCTGCGACAAGGAGGCCGCCAAGCGCGGTGACCAGTTCATTGCGTCCGAACTCTTTCTGCTAGCCCTGTGTGATGACAAGGGTGAAACCGGCCGCCTGTGCCGCGACAACGGCCTGAACCGCAAGTCACTGGAGCTGGCCATTCAGGCCGTGCGTGGCGGACAGGGTGTGGATTCATCCGATGCTGAAAGCCAGCGTGAGGCGCTCAAGAAATACTGCCTGGACCTGACCGAGCGTGCCCGTCTGGGTAAGTTGGATCCAGTGATTGGTCGTGATGACGAAATCCGTCGCTCCATCCAGATCCTGCAACGCCGCAGTAAAAACAACCCGGTCCTCATCGGTGAACCCGGTGTGGGTAAGACCGCCATTGTGGAAGGTCTGGCCCAGCGTATCATTAACGAAGAAGTGCCGGAAACCCTGAAGGGCAAGAAGGTGCTGTCGCTGGATATGGCCGCGCTGCTGGCTGGTGCCAAGTACCGTGGTGAGTTCGAAGAACGCCTCAAGGCCGTACTGAAGGATATTGCGGCCGAAGAAGGCAAGATCATTCTCTTCATCGACGAAATTCACACCATGGTGGGTGCCGGCAAGGCCGAAGGCGCCATGGACGCTGGCAATATGCTGAAGCCTGCACTGGCCCGCGGTGAACTGCACTGCATTGGCGCCACCACGCTCGATGAATACCGCAAGTACGTTGAGAAAGACGCTGCTCTGGAGCGTCGCTTCCAGAAGGTGATGGTGGAAGAACCCTCCGTCGAATCGACGATCGCGATTCTGCGCGGTCTGCAGGAGCGCTATGAAGTGCACCATGGTGTCGAGATTACCGACCCGGCCATCGTGGCCGCCGCCGAACTCTCGCACCGTTACATTACCGACCGCTTCCTGCCGGATAAGGCCATTGATCTGATCGACGAAGCTGCCGCCAAGATCAAGATGGAAATCGATTCCAAGCCGGAGCAGATGGACAAGCTCGACCGTCGTCTGATCCAGCTTAAGATCGAGCGCGAAGCCGTCAAGAAAGAAAAGGACGAAGCCTCTCAGAAGCGTCTGGCGCTGATCGAAGAAGAGATCAACACGCTGGGTAAGGAATACGCCGACCTCGATGAAATCTGGCGCGCCGAGAAATCGACGCTGCAGGGTTCGTCGCAGGTACGCGAAGAGATCGAAAAGCTGCGCCTGCAAATGGCCGAGCTGCAACGCAAGGGTCAGTTCGACAAACTGGCCGAGCTTCAGTACGGCAAGCTCCCGGAGCTGGAGGCCAAGCTGAAGGCGGCCGAAAGCAAGGGGGACGAAGCGAATGCCGAAGCTGCGAAGCATAAGCTCCTGCGTACCGAAGTCGGTGCCGAGGAAATCGCCGAAGTGGTTTCGCGGGCAACGGGTATCCCAGTCTCCAAGATGATGGAGGGCGAGCGCGCCAAGCTACTGCAGATGGAAAGCTATCTGCACAACCGTGTGATCGGCCAGAATGAAGCCGTGCGTCTGGTGTCGGAAACCATCCGCCGCTCGCGTGCCGGGCTGTCGGATCCGAACCGCCCTTACGGTTCCTTCCTGTTCCTGGGCCCGACGGGCGTCGGTAAAACCGAGCTCACCAAGGCCCTGGCCGAGTTCCTGTTCGACTCACAGGATCACCTGATTCGCCTCGACATGAGCGAGTTCATGGAGAAGCACTCGGTGGCCCGTCTGATCGGCGCGCCTCCGGGCTATGTCGGTTACGACGAAGGCGGTTACCTGACCGAAGCCGTACGCCGTAATCCGTACAGCGTGATCCTGCTCGACGAAGTCGAAAAGGCACATCCGGATGTGTTCAACGTGCTCCTGCAGGTGCTGGATGACGGCCGCCTGACCGATGGGCAGGGTCGTACCGTCGACTTCCGTAACACCGTGGTCATCATGACGTCCAACCTGGGTAGCCAGATGATCCAGCAGATGGCGGGTGACGACTATGGCGTCATCAAGCTGGCGGTGATGGCTGAGGTGAAGACCTTCTTCCGTCCGGAGTTCATCAACCGGATCGATGATGTCATCGTCTTCCATTCGCTGGACGAGAAGAACATCCGCGATATCGCCCGGATTCAGCTCAAGTATCTGGACAAGCGTCTGGCCGCGATGGACATGACGCTGGAAGTCTCGGATGCAGCGCTGGATCGGATTGCAGAAGCCGGTTTCGACCCGGTATTTGGTGCCCGACCGCTCAAGCGCGCGATCCAGGCCGAAATCGAGAACCCCCTGGCGACGCATATCCTCGAAGGCGACTTTGGACCCAAAGACGTTATCAAGGTGGACTGCAAGAAGGGCAAGATGGTCTTCACGAAGTAAACAGACCCACTCAGGAGAAGGCGACCGAGAGGTCGCCTTTTTCATGGGTAAAATGACGCATGGCAACTGAAATCTACGTAAGTACCGACGTCGAAGCTGATGGCCCCATCCCGGGGCCGCATTCCATGCTGTCTTTTGCGTCGGCAGCGTATACGCCTGATAAGCAGCTGATCAGCACCTTTAGCGCTAATCTCGAGCTGCTGCCCGATGCCAAGGGGCACCCGCTGACCATGAAGTGGTGGAAGACCGAGCCCGAGGCCTGGGCGGCTTGCCGGACGGATCTGCAGGACCCCAAAGAGGCCATGAAGGCCTATGTCAAATGGGTTAAGAAGCTGCCGGGCAAGGCCGTCTTTGTGGCGTACCCGGCCGGCTTCGATTTCACCTTCGTGTTCTGGTACATGATGCGCTTTACGGGGGAGTCCCCGTTTTCCTGGTCGGCGCTGGATATGAAGACCTTTGCGATGGCGCTCTCGGGCTTGCCGTACCGCAGCTGTATCAAGCCAAAGCTTCCCAAGGACTGGTTCGACGATCTGCCCCACACCCATGTGGCGCTGGATGATGCTCTGGAGCAGGGCGCGCTGTTCTGCAACATGCTCAGCCTCTGGCAGCAGCACCGTCAGGCCCTGGGCTTGCCCAACGAGGTCATGCCGGTGATCGAGCCGGAAGAGGCTGCGGTCCCTGGGGCGTCTCCCCGGATTTCGGCCGAGTAGGCACCTGCGAGCCTCTGATTTATAATGAAGCCCAATTCCCCTTACTGGAGCGCCTGCCATGGCCCGTGTTGAAGCAGATTACGTGTCGGAACACACCAAGTTCATCAACGAAGAGATGAAAAAAAACCCGCAATGGCGCGCCGACCAGCAACAGGGCCGGGCCATCTGGTGGGATAAGCCCCAGTGTGAAGCCCAGGTCGAGACCTTTGCCCAGGCCAAGGTGAAGCAGAAGAGCTACCCGTACGACGTGCTTTTCGATTAATTCGTTGAAATTTGCCGTGTTTCAGACACGGCAGCTCCAAGTGCGCCCGGTGCCAGACTGCCCCGGGCGCTTTTTTTGTGCAAATTTTTTGGCACAGTCAGCTAAAACGCGTTAACTTTATAAAGTCTGCTTCGTTATAAGGCGCATGATGAAAAAAATCCTCACGCTGTTGGCGTCACTGGGGGTCAGTCTGGGTCTGATCAGTCCGGCGCTTGCCCAGGACTCCAGCTTTGACCGGGAGTTCTCGAAGTTCGACAAAGATTTTGATCGCCTCAACAGCTGGAAGACCGATACCCCCGCCAGCCGCAAGCTGAAGCGGGCGCCAGCCACGACAACCAAGCCTGCCGCGGGCGATCAGCCCGCTCAAACAGAAGGTGCCACGACCCCGTTACCTGACACCGCTGAGTCAAAACCGGCGGGCGCCAAGGGGGATCAACCGGTTGTGGATGACAAAGAGGACACCCCTCCAAAGACGGGGCAGCAAACCTCGACATTGCCTAAGGGTGCCAAAGTTGAAAAACTGAGCCGTAATGACCGGCTCGGTAACCAGATTTCAGACCCGGAAATGCGCAAGAAGGTGCAGGCGCTCTACCGGCGTCAGGATGTCGTTGTTCAGCAGTACGTTTTACCGACTAATTAATTCCGAATTGTTCAGCGAGGCTTTCATGAAAAAATCGTTCCTTATCGCATCTGCCATTCTTCTCGGCCTGACGGCCTGTAGCAGCACCCCCAAGAACCCGGTTGACGCGACGCCGGGTCGAACGGCCGATGTGGAGTTTCTAGAACAGAATGGTCCGCTGACCCTGACCTTTGATGACAAGGGCAACTGGCTCTCCATTACCTCGTCAGCGACTGCGCCACTGGTGAACAATGCGCCGGAAGGTGTGGAGATTGCCTTCAAGACAGCCACTATGCGCGCCAAGCGTAACCTGACCGAGTTCCTGTCGAATGATGTGAAGTCGACCAAGTCGGTGCAGACGATCTCCAAGTCGTACCTGAAGAACATTGCCCAGGTCGATAGCGCCAATGAGACCAACACCTCGGGCGATGATGAAGACTCGGCCAGCAACAGCCAGGCCACCAAAGAGAGCCGTCAGAAGGCCAATACCATTGCCCAGACGGTGCGCGAGCGGATCGACGATAACTCGCAGGCCATCCTGAAGGGTGTGCAAGTCACCGAACGCAAGGTCTCGAAAGAGCAGCAACACGTGTCAGTCACTATCGTTGTGACCCAGCAGAGCATCAAGGGTGCCGAGCAGGCGCGTAAGGCGATGGGCGGGTTCTGACCCACGGTATCGTAGCGCCCACGTTTCAGCTGCCCATGTGGCCTAGGGGAGTGCAGCACCTGCTGCTGGTTGTTGCTGCGGCAACACTGACTGCCTGCGCGTCGTCGCCTAAAGTGGGTGATCAACAGACGGTGATTGCCGAGGGTACCGGTGCGACCTGCCAGGAGGCATTAGGGCAGGCCAAGCTGGTGGCCAGCGACAAGGTGGTGGGTTCCTTTGTAAACAGCCAGAAGTCGCTGGTCTCCGACAAGTACTACACCGAGAGCGTAAACGAATACAGTGGCGGGGTCGTGCGTCAGTACACGGTACTGGAGAGCAAGGGCGAGTCTCCCTGTCGGGTAAAGATCAGTGCCGAGGTGTACCTCGATAAAAAGAACATCGCGCTGGGGCCCAATGCCCGCACATTGAACCTGGGCGAGGTAGGTCGTTTTGTCGAGAAGCAGGATGAAGCCCGGCAGACGCTGGCGGCGCTGATACAGCGCCCGGCTATGTTCAGTGCGCGTATGGATCGGTTGCATGTAAGTACCGATAGCAAGGGTAACGCCCAGATCGTTTTACAGGTCTCCGATGTGTCGCCGAGCGAGAAGTGGTATTCGGATCTGGAGTCCTTCCTCAACGTGCAGGGGCAACGGGTCGACTTCGAGCGGTCGAAGTGGTCTGACATCGGTAAATCGATGCTGGCCTTGCTGGCAGCGCCGGTGGCCGTTCCGCTGGGGCTTGCCCCGTCGCCGTTCCGCAACCAGACTTCCCGCGGGACTGAGCTCGTCAATGGCGAGGGCCTGGTCTGCTTCAAGAACGACCCGCAATACGAAACGCTACGTTGCTACCAGACGTGGCTGGCCGGCGATGCGATCCGCCAGTTGCGCTCCGTCCAGCTCAACCTGGTCGAGCGGACCAACGACAACGTCACCAGTACGCGGCAGATCCAGCGCGGGGCTTATCAAATGGTGGCCTTTCGCGCATCGGACTACACCTACAAGAGCAAAGAGATGGGTGGCAAACGAGATTTTTATCTAATCGAGCCGGTGGGCATCCCGTTCAGGGAGTATCTGACCGTCAATCGTCAGGCCCTGAATGAAGAAAACGAGTTCGCGATCAACGTCGTATTTACGCGTGAACCCCAGACCCCATCGTTTAAACCCCAGATCCCGGCAACGCTGCCCGTGGGCCCGACAACTGGTCGCCGTCAGGCCTACTAAAGACAACGTCAGAATTAGTGGGTGAGGGGTTTGACAACCCGCTTGATCGACGTGTCTTCCGGGTTAGCCAGAATCTTGAAGCCCAGTGAGCTCATCAGATTGAGCATCTTGGTGTTATCCGACAACACTTCGCCGACCACCGCCGAGAAGCCCTTGCTGCGGGCGCAATCAATCAGCACCTGCATCAGCTTGCGACCCAGCCCACGCTTCTGCCAGCTATCCGCCACAGTGAGGGCAAACTCCACGGTCTCGCCATCGGGGTTGGCCACATAGCGGGAGACGCCGATCTGCTCGGGTTTTTCCTCGTCGTTAATCTGTACCGCAACAAAGGCCATGTCGCGGTCGTAGTCGATCTGCGTAAAGCGGACCAGCTGTGGCTTGGACAGTTCACGGATGGTATCCATGAAGCGGAAGTAACGGCTTTCGTCGGATAGGTTGTTGAAAAACTCCCGTTCCATCTCGGCATCTTCAGGTCGCACAGGTCGGATGGTGATCGATGAGCCGTCGGGCAACAGCCACTCCTCAACCAGATGGTTGGGGTAAGGGTGAATCGCCATATGGGCGTAGCGGTCCACCGTGGTGGGTGCGTAGTCGATGACGATCCGGGCATCGGCGGCGATGACGCCTTCTTCATCAACGATCAACGGGTTGATATCGAGCTCGATAATCTGCGGAATCTCGCTGACCAGGTCGGAGACATGGAGGAGCAGCTCGTAGATCGCCTCGATGTTGGCGGCCGGCACCGGGCCATGCGCCTTCAGCAGGTTGTACGCCCGGGTCGATTTGACCAAGCTTTCGGCCAGCACCTGATTCAGGGGCGGCAGCGCCATGCCGCGATCTGGGTAGAGATCGGATTCATTGCCGCCGCTGCCAAAGGTAATCACCGGGCCAAAGGTGCGGTCACGGAACACACCGACACGCACTTCGCGGGCGTTTGCGCGTGATACATACGGCTCGATCGACACACCGCTGATACGGGCGTTGGGATGCTTACGTTTCACCGTTTCAATGATGTCGTGATACGCGTTGCGGAGTGAGACAGCATCCTGAATGTTGAGGCGTACACCGCCGGCATCGGTCTTGCGCAGGATGTCGGGCGAATCGACCTTCATGGCAATCGGGAAGCCGATCTGCTCGGCATACATCAGCGCATCAGCCACGCTGTGTGCCACCATGGTTTGCGCGACCGGAATCTTGAATGCCCGTAAGACGGATTTCGACTCCATTTCGGAGAGCGTCTTGCGCTTTTCGGAAAGCACCGCTTCGATCAGCATGCGGGCACCCTCGATGCGCAGCTCGTTGTCTTCGGTCTTGGCGGCGGGCGTTTGCAGCAGCAGGCGCTGGTTTTCGTAGAAGGTCGACAGGTTGGAGAACAGGTCAACCGAAGACTCGGGCATTCGGAATACGGGGATATTGTGCTCGTTCAGAAAATCCCGCGCCACGCGCGTATGCTCCTCGCCCATCCAGCAGGCGATCAGCGGTTTGGTCAGGTCTTTGGACAGCGCGACCACCGTTTCGGCCACGGCCAGTGGATTCGTCATGGCCTGAGGGGTCAG
>JBFYKG010000083.1:0-5814 GCA_041311015.1 Rhodocyclaceae bacterium
ATGGAACTGAATGGTGTTCACTGCCACCGTGGCAATCCGTCCCCGAGCCACTTTGTGCCCCAGCACCGCCCCCGCCAGGTCGATATGCCCCATGGTCCAGCCACCAAAAACATCCCCGTACTGATTGGCGTCCGACGGCATCGGGATGACCTTGAGAACCGGCGGCAGGTCGGGCATTTGGCAAGGGGTATCAATCATGGCATTCACGCGATATGGATTTAAACTACAGGGGTTATTTTAAGTCATCAAGGCAAAAAGCATGTCGCGCCATGGAAACAAAGTTGTGGGCCCTGCCAGCAATGAACCCCTGCACGTCTGGGCCACCCTGAAATCGCTCTTGCCCTGGCTCTGGGCCTACAAGGCACGGATGCTGGCAGCGTTTGGCGCACTGATTCTGGCCAAGATGGCCAGCGTATACGTGCCGATCATTTTCAAGCACATGATCGATGCCCTCAGCGTCACCGAAAACGTGGCCTTGGTCCTACCGGTTGGTCTACTCCTGCTTTACGGATTCATGCGGCTGGCCAGCACCGGTTTCAGCGAACTGCGCGAGATTCTGTTTGTCCGGGTCACGCAGCAGGCGATCCGCCGCATTGCCCTGTCTGTCTTTACCCATCTGCACAATTTGTCACTGCGCTTTCATCTGGAGCGTCAGACAGGGGGGGTCTCTCGCGATATTGACCGGGGCACTCGGGCGATTTCTAACCTGATCAGCTACACCCTGTATTCGATCCTGCCCACGCTCATCGAACTGCTGATGGTCATGGCGGTGTTGGCCATTGAATACGACCAGGTTTTTGTGTGGATTACCCTGGCATCGATCGTGGCTTATGTGGCTTTTACCGTCGTTGTCTCGAACTGGCGCATTCACATCCGCCGCGCCGTGAATGAGGCCGATTCGGCTGCCAATACCCGCGCCATCGATAGCCTGCTCAACTACGAAACGGTGAAGTATTTCAACAATGAAGCCTTCGAACTGAATCGCTACGACGAAGCGATGCGCCGCTGGGAGGACGCCTCCGTGCGCAGCCAGATGACGTTGACCGTGCTCAACATGGGTCAACAGGTCATCATTGTGCTGGGGCTGGTGGCGATGATGTGGCACGCCGCGAGCGGCGTTGTGGCGGGCACCATGACGGTGGGCGACCTGGTTCTGGTGAACGCCTTTCTGATTCAGCTCTATATGCCGCTCAACTTCTTTGGCGTGGTGTATCGAGAGATCCGCCAGGCACTCACCGATATCGAGCGGATGTTCGGCCTTTTAAACAAGCAGCGGGAAATCGTTGACGCGCCGGATGCGCGCCCCTTGCCGCCGGCACCAATCAGCGTGCACTTTGATCGTGTGGACTTTGCCTATGAGCCGGCACGGCAGATTCTGAGCAATGTCTCATTCGAAATTCCAGCCGGGCACACCGTGGCGGCCGTTGGGCACTCCGGTGCCGGCAAGTCCACACTGGCGCGCCTGATCTACCGTTTCTACGATGTCACGGGCGGGCGGATACTGATGAACGGCATCGATATCCGCCAGATCGAGCAGCACAGCCTGCGCAGCGGTATCGCCATTGTGCCGCAGGATACAGTGCTCTTTAATGACACGCTGTACTACAACATTCTTTACGGGAACCCGGCAGCGAGCCGTGAACAGGTGATTGCCGCCGCCAAGGCGGCGCATCTGCATGAGTTTGTCGAGACGCTCCCCGACGGCTATGAAAGCCGCGTTGGCGAACGCGGCCTCAAGCTCTCCGGTGGCGAGAAGCAACGCGTGGCCATTGCCCGGGCACTCCTCAAGAATCCCCCCATCCTGGTGTTTGATGAAGCCACATCGGCACTGGATTCCAAAACCGAGAAGGCGATTCAGGCCAGTATGGATATCGCCGCGCGTGGCCGCACGACGCTCATCATTGCCCACCGGCTGTCGACTGTGATGAATGCTGATGAAATCATCGTGCTAGACGCCGGCCATATCGTGGAACGGGGCAAACATGCTGCACTGTTGGCCGCCAATGGACTCTATGCCCAGATGTGGGCGCTTCAGCAACAGGATCGGGATGCTGAATAAGCAATGATTCACGCGCTAGAATAGACCCCATTGTTAATTTACACAGGATCTCGCATGAGCCTTATCACTTCACAACTGACCGATACCCAGGCCAAGATTCTTGGTGCACTGGCCTATCGCCCCGGCACCCTGATCTGGATGGGGCTGCTGTTGATTGTCCTCGGCTCGATCGGCGTTTTTGCCGAAGCCTTTTTTTCGATTGCCTCGATCAGCCTGATGGGCGGCTTTGCTCTGGCGGCCGGCATTATGCAGGCGCTGCATGCGTTTCAAGCCAGAGGCTGGAAGTCAGTTTCGATCCAGCTCGTCTTCGCTTTAATCTATGTAGCGATTGGCGTCATCGTCTGGGTATCACCGGTTGCAGCGCTCGAGGGCGTTACGATCTATATGGCCACCCTGTTTCTGGCAACCGGCGTGCTGCGCCTGATGACGGCGTTTCAGCATACCGAATTCAGCGGCTGGTTTATGCCGCTACTTTCTGCCGCCCTGTCGATTCTGCTGGGTGGCCTGATTCTGTCGGGTTGGCCAGATAACAGCCTGTGGGTACCGGGGATGCTGATCGGGATTGAGCTGCTTCTTCAAGGTTGGTCGCTTTTCTTTTTGGGATTAGCCGCTAAAAATGCCGTGAAGTAAGCAGTCTCAGACAATAAAAAACCCAGCCTAGGCTGGGTTTTTTATTGGGTGCAATCTAACTTGTGGTTAGGCAGCAGCCTGTTCGGTTTCAACCGCTTCAGTCACTTCCGGACGGTCAACCAGTTCCATGTAGGCGATCGGTGCATTGTCGCCCGGACGGAAGCCGGCTTTCAGGATGCGGGTGTAGCCGCCGTTGCGGGCCAGATAACGCGGGCCCAGCTCGTTAAAGAGCTTGACGACCATCTCGCGATCACGCAGACGGGCAAAGGCGAGGCGGCGATTTGCCACGGTCGGCACTTTAGCCAGCGTGATGATCGGTTCGACAACGCGACGCAGTTCCTTGGCCTTCGGCACGGTGGTGCGGATGGCTTCGTGACGCAGCAGGGCGTTGGTCAGGTTGCGCAGCATAGCCAGACGGTGGCTGCTGGTGCGATTCAGTTTGCGAAGACCATGACGGTGACGCATGATGAGTTCCTTTCGTTAATCCGGCGATCAGTTACGCTCGAGACCGGCCGGTGGCCAGTTGTCGAGGCGCATACCCAAGGTGAGGCCACGCGATGCGAGGACATCCTTGATTTCGTTGAGCGACTTGCGACCCAGGTTCGGGGTCTTGAGCAGCTCGTTTTCGGTACGCTGAATGAGATCGCCGATGTAGTAGATGTTCTCGGCCTTGAGGCAGTTGGCCGAACGCACCGTCAGTTCCAGATCGTCGACCGGCTTGAGTAGCACAGGATCGATCGGGGCAGACTTGCCACCGTCAGCACCGTTGGTGGTGCCTTCGAGATCGGCAAACAGCGACATCTGGTCGATCAGGATGCGCGCAGCGATGCGCACGGCTTCTTCCGAATCGATGACACCGTTGGTTTCGATGTCCATGACCAGCTTGTCGAGGTCGGTACGCTGTTCAACGCGGGCAGCATCAACCGAGTAGGCGACGCGACGCACCGGGCTGAAGCTGGCGTCCAGCATCAGGTGACCAATCACCTTGTGCTCTTCGGCCTGCTTACGCTGGTTAGCCGGCACGTAACCACGGCCCTTTTCAACCTTGATTTCCATGTCCAGCTTGCCACCGGCGTGCAGGTGGGCCAGCACGTGATCCGGGTTGATGATTTCGACATCGTGCGGCACTTCGATATCCGAAGCGCGTACAACGCCTTCACCCGACTTGCTAACCTTGAGCACGACTTCGTTGCGGTTGTGCAGTTTGAACACAACGCCCTTCAGGTTGAGCATCAGGTCGACGACGTCTTCCTGCACGCCGTCAATCGTCGAGTATTCGTGAACAACGCCGTCAATCTTGACTTCGGTCGGCGCGTAGCCTTCCATCGACGACAGCAGGATGCGGCGCAGGGCGTTACCCAGCGTATGGCCGTAACCACGCTCGAACGGCTCCATCACCACCTTGGCGTGAACCGGGGAGATGGTCTGGACGTCGATGCTGCGCGGCTTCAAAAGTGCGTTTCCTTGCATGAGCGTTTCCTGTTTAAGATTCAAAGATAAGCGTAAAACTCAGTGAGCCTTGAGGCTTACTTCGAATACAGTTCGATGACGAGGCCTTCGTTCAGGGTCGGCGACAGTTCCGAACGCTGCGGCATGGCCTTGAAGGTGCCCTTGCCGGCTTTGACGTCCACCGACAACCACTCGGGGAAGCCACGGCCTTCGGCAGCTTCCAGAGCAGCCTTGACGCGCAGCTGACCACGCGAACCTTCGGTCAGTTCCACAACGTCACCCGGCTTGAGGGTGTACGACGGGATGTTGACGCGCTTGCCATTAACGAGGATGCCATTGTGGCGGACCAGCTGACGTGCTTCGGCACGCGAACCGGCAAAGCCCATACGGTAGGTAGTGGCGTCCAGACGGGCTTCGAGCAGTTGCAGCAGGTTTTCACCGGTCTGACCCTTGCGACGGTCGGCTTCGGCGAAGATCTTGCGGAACTGGCCTTCGAGCACGCCGTAGATGCGACGGATCTTCTGCTTGGCGCGCAGGTGCACACCGAAGTCAGACAGACGGGCACCCGAGCGCTGGCCGTGTTGACCAGGTGCATAGGCACGGCGCTCGATGGCGCACTTGTCGCTGAAGCACTTCTCAGCCTTGAGGAACAGCTTTTCGCCTTCGCGGCGGCACTGACGGCATTTCGGATCGAGATTACGAGCCATGTCAGGTTCTCCTTAAATACGGCGCTTTTTCGGCGGACGGCAGCCGTTGTGCGGCACCGGTGTCACATCCGAAATTGCAGTGATCTTGATACCCAGTGCGTTCAATGCGCGCACAGCCGATTCGCGACCCGGACCTGGCCCCTTGATGCGGACTTCCAGGTTCTTGATGCCACACTCCTGAGCCACTTTACCGGCGGCTTCAGCAGCGACCTGAGCAGCGAACGGGGTCGACTTACGGGAGCCCTTGAAGCCGGCGCCGCCTGAAGTTGCCCACGACAGCGCATTGCCCTGGCGATCGGTGATGGTGATGATGGTGTTATTGAACGATGCGTGAACGTGCACGATGCCGTCAGCAATGTTCTTTTTAATCTTCTTACGAACTTTGGTCGATGTCTTGGCCATGTCTGGTGCCTTTCCTTATCGATTACTTCTTACCAGCGATCGCGGCCTTGCGCGGACCCTTGCGGGTACGAGCATTGGTACGCGTACGCTGACCGCGGCAAGGCAGACCCTTGCGATGGCGGAAGCCACGATAGCAACCCAAATCCATGAGGCGCTTGATGTTCATCGTAACCTCACGACGCAGGTCACCTTCGACGGTGAACTTGGCCACTTCGTCACGCAGACGTTCCATGTCGGCGTCCGTCAGATCTTTGATCTTCGTGGAACGCGTGACACCGGCTGCATCACAGATTTTCTGTGCGCGGGTACGACCGATACCGAAAATTGCAGTCAGTGCGATTTCGGCGTGTTGATGGTTGGGAATGTTTACCCCAGCAATACGAGCCATTGAGTATCCTCAGTCTCTACTGATCTTGAACAATTGCGTCAATGACGCAATTAACCCTGACGCTGCTTGTGGCGTGGATCGGTGCAAATCACACGAACCACACCTTTGCGGCGGATGATCTTGCAGTTCCGGCAGATGCGCCGTACCGAAGCCAAAACTTTCATTACCTACTCCTTTAT
>JBFYKG010000018.1:0-21706 GCA_041311015.1 Rhodocyclaceae bacterium
GGAATTAAAAGGTGTAAAAATATCCGTTCTTCTTGTACATTAAGTATTAAATTAACCGGAGTCACGGATGAACCCCTTTAAGGAAATGCAGGCACTGGTGCTGGTCGCGACACATGGGTCACTGTCAGCGGCGGCGCGGGTCGAAGGGGTTACGCCAGCGATTATGGCGCGGCGCCTGGATGCCCTTGAAGAGCGCCTGGGATCGCAGCTGGTGCACCGGACTACACGTCGCATTTCCTTCACGGAGGCCGGGCAGAACTATCTGGAAGACTGTGTCCGGATTCTGAACGATCTGGCGGGCGCGGAGGCGGCAGCGGCGCAGGGCAGTGTGCAGGTCAGTGGCCACTTGCGCATGACCGCGCCTGCAGGCTTTGGTCGCCGCCACGTGGCACCGCACGTGCAGCAGTTTCTCAAGCTGCATCAGGATGTGAGCGTGACGCTCGACCTCTCGGACCGCCTGGTCGATTTAGTGAACGAAGGATTTGATTGCGGCATTCGACTGGGCGAACTGGCAGATTCCAATATGGTGTCGGTGCGCCTGGCCGAAATGCGTCGTGTGGTCGTCGGGGCGCCGGACTATCTGGCGCGTTACGGTGTGCCGCAGACGCCGGATGATCTGCTCAAATACGATTGCCTGGCGCTCGGCCCGCAACGGGGTTGGACCTTTCGCACGAGTGCTACGCAGAGCGCCGGGACGACCGTTAAAACACGCAGCATCCGTGTCAAAGGGCCGATGGAGTGTAACGACGGTGTGGTGCTGGCCGAGTGGTCCCGTTCGGGCGGCGGCCTCGCTTGGCGCTCGATGTGGGAGGTCGGTGAGGATCTGCAGTCCGGACGATTGGTGAGCGTGCTGGACGACTGGGCAGCACCGCCGGTCGGTATTTATGCGGTCTTCCCGGAACGGCGGCATTTGCCGCTGAAGGTGCGTGCCTTCGTGGATTTTCTGAAGGAAGCCTATGCCCAGAAGGACTACTGGCTGCCGAAGCAGCCAGTGACAAACGAAGAACCGCGTAAAGCGGCGACGCGTTAGGACAGTGCAGCCAGGGCGGCGGCGTAGTCTGGTTCGTTCTTGATCTCGCTGACCAATTCGCTGTGCAGGACACGGTTATTTTCGTCGAGCACAACAACAGCACGTGCGGCTAAGCCGGCGATGGGGCCGGATTCGATGGCGACACCATAGTTTTGCAGGAATTCTCGACCCCGCATGGTGGAAAGCGTTTGCACGTTCTCCAGATTTTCGGCACCGCAGAAGCGTGATTGCGCAAACGGCAGATCGGCGGAGATGCACAGCACCACAGTGTTCTGTAGTTGTGAGGCCTTGGTGTTAAACGTACGCACCGAGGTGGCACAGGTCGGGGTGTCGACGCTCGGGAAAATATTGAGCACTTTGCGCTTGCCGGAAAAATTTTCCAGGGTGGTGTCACTCAAATCCTTGGCTACGAGCTTGAAAGCCGGTGCGGCGGCGCCTGCCTTGGGGGGTGTGCCGCCGATTTGAATGGGGTTACCGCCGAGGGTCACTGTCTGGGTCATGATGGGGTCCTTGGGATCAGGGTTGTTATGTTGTGTTTGCTGCGCATCAAGTGTAGCGGCAATTGGGGCCACCCCACAAACAAAAACAGCACCCGAAGGTGCTGTCTCTGCTGAAGCGAGCAGTTCTTAGTGGAACTGTTCTTCTTCGGTCGAGCCGGTCAGGGCCTTCACACTCGATGAACCACCCTGGATGACGGTGGTGACTTCGTCGAAGTAACCGGTGCCGACTTCCTGTTGGTGCGACACGAAGGTGTAGCCTTGATCGCGTGCGGCGAATTCCGGTTCCTGAACCATTTCAACGTAGTGCTTCATGCCTTCGCCGCCAGCGTAGGCCTTGGCGAACTTGAAGGTGTTGTACCAGTTGACGTGGATACCGGCCAGCGTGATGAACTGGTACTTGTAACCCAGTGCCGACAGCTCTTCCTGGAAGGAAGCGATCTGCTTGTCGTTAAGGTTCTTTTTCCAGTTGAACGATGGCGAGCAGTTGTACGACAGCAGCTTGCCCGGGCAGGCTGCCAGAACAGCTTGGGCGAATTCACGGGCGAAGCCGATATCAGGCACGCCGGTTTCACACCAGACCAGATCAGCATACGGTGCGTAAGCAACGCCACGGCTGATCGATTGTTCCAGACCGTTCTTGACGCGGTAGAAACCTTCCTGGGTACGCTCGCCCGTCAGGAAGGGCTTGTCGTTCTCGTCGTAATCCGAGGTCAGCAGGTTCGCGGCTTCGGCATCGGTACGGGCCAGAATCAGGGTCGGCACGCCCATGACGTCGGCAGCGAAACGGGCCGAGATCAGTTTTTCAACGGCTTCGCGGGTCGGCACCAGCACCTTGCCACCCATGTGACCGCACTTCTTGGCGGCAGCCAGCTGGTCTTCGAAGTGAACGCCCGCAGCACCGGCGGCGATCATGTTCTTCATCAGTTCGAAGGCGTTCAGAACACCACCGAAACCGGCTTCCGCGTCAGCAACGATCGGCAGGAAGTAGTCGATGAATTCTTTGTCGCCCGGGTTCACGCCACGCGACCACTGAATTTCGTCAGCACGCTTGAAGGTGTTGTTGATACGGCGAACCATGGTCGGCACCGAATCGTAGGCATACAGCGACTGATCCGGGTACATGGTTTCCGAGGTGTTACCGTCGGCGGCAACCTGCCAGCCCGACAGGTACACGGCTTCCAGACCAGCCTTGGCCTGTTGCATGGCCTGACCAGCGGTAATGGCGCCGAAAGCGTTGACGTAGCCCTTCTTGGCACCGCCGTTTACTTTTTCCCACAGGACCTTGGCGCCACGTTGGGCCAGGGTGTAATCGATTTGCAGCGAGCCGCGCAGACGGACGACATCCGCAGCGGTGTAACCGCGCTTGACGCCTTTCCAGCGGGGGTTTTCTGCCCAGTCTTTTTCCAGGGCGGCGATTTGTTGTTCGCGAGTTGCCATGTTGATTCCTTCAGGGGGAGAGGTTGCAAGAAAAGTGCGCTGGCGTGCGGCGGGACCTTACGGTGGTCGCGCGTCGGTGCATGGAATGACTATATACGGGTTTTGCTGCGCGCGCAACAACTCTTATATAAGACATAAGATATCAAGAAACTATTTGAAAACAATGGGATAAAAGTTGAATTTTGGGAAAGTTCTCGGGTGCTTGTGCGGTGGCACATAAAAAAACCGGCTCAGAAAGCCGGTTTTTAGCGCCATGAGCAGACGGGTGTCAGCAGAACTGAGCCTCGGACTGCTCCGGAGATCAGGCAAGCGGTTCTGTCGATACGATCACGCCGTCTTCATCGGCACACAGCCATTCGCCGGGTTTCAGGGTCACGCCACCAAATGTGATGGGGATATCCCGTTCGCCGATATTCTTTTTAACGGTTTTGAGTGGATGCGTATTCAGTGCGCGAACACCCAGCGGCAGGGCATTGATGGCCGCGCTATCCCGAATGCAGCCATAGACGACAACACCCTCCCAGCCATTCTTGACGGCAAGCTCGGCCAGTTGATCGCCCAGCAGCGCACAGCGCAGGCTGCCACCGCCATCGACCACCAGCACCTTGCCCTGGCCCGGTTCGGCCAGAACGGTGCGTACCAGCGAATTGTCTTCGAACAGTTTGAGTGTCACGACAATTCCGGCAAAAGCCGTTTTGCCGCCATAGCGTTGAAACATCGGGGTGAGGACTCGTAACTGTCCCTGCGGCATCAGCGATTCGTTGTTGTCTAGGAGATCGGTGGTGAGGCGTGCGGTCATATCTGTTCCAGCGTGTCATCAAAAAAGGGGCCGGCGTGACCGGCCCCGGATCCAAGAGTAAAAAACTATGCGGGGACGGGCTCGCGATCCTGCGTGTCCTTGTTCGGGTTATCGGCAAAGAGGAGTTGCACCTTGCCGTCCTTGTCGATATCCACCGTGACATGGCCACCATGCGCCAGATGGCCGAACAGGAGTTCGTCGGCCAGTGCCGCACGAATCGTGTCCTGGATCAGGCGTGCCATCGGCCGCGCGCCCATCAGCGGATCAAAGCCGTTGTCAGCAAGGTATTCCTTAAGAGCTTCGGTAAAGGTGACTTCCACTTTCTTCTCATGCAGCTGTTCCTCCAGCTGCATCAGGAACTTATCAACCACGCGCAGGATGACCTCATGATCGAGTGGCTTGAACGAAATCGTGGCATCCAGCCGGTTGCGGAATTCCGGTGTGAAGACGCGTTTGATTTCTTCCATTTCATCGCCAGCCTGTTTCTTGGCCGTGAAGCCCATGACGGATTTGTTCAGTGTTTCCTGGCCGGCATTGGTCGTGAGGATGATCACGACGTTACGGAAATCGGCTTTGCGACCGTTGTTGTCCGTCAGTGTGCCGTGATCCATCACCTGCAACAGCACGTTGTAGATGTCCGGATGGGCCTTTTCGATTTCATCAAGCAGCAACACACAGTAGGGCTTCTTGTTGACAGCCTCGGTCAACAGACCGCCCTGCTCGAAACCCACGTATCCCGGTGGGGCACCGATGAGACGCGAGACCGCATGACGCTCCATGTATTCCGACATGTCGAAACGCAATAACTCGATGCCGAGGCAATAGGCCAGCTGTTTGGCGACTTCGGTTTTGCCAACGCCAGTGGGGCCCGAGAAGAGGAAGGCGCCAATCGGCTTGCCGGGATGGCCTAGCCCGGAGCGGGCCATTTTGATCGCTCGTGCTAGCGCATCGATGGCATTGTCTTGGCCAAAGACCACAGCCTTGAGATCGCGATCCAGATTTTTCAGGGCGCGCTTGTCGTCGTTAGAAACATGCGATGGTGGAATGCGGGCAATGCGCGACACAATCTCTTCGATCTCGTGCTTGCCAACCACCTTTTTCTGCTTGCTCTTGGGCAGGATGCGCTGGGCGGCGCCGGCTTCGTCGATGACATCAATGGCCTTGTCGGGCAGATGTCGGTCGGTGATGTGGCGTGCTGCAAGCTCGGCGGCCGTGGTCAGCGCCGATGCCGTGTACTTGATGCTGTGATGGGCCTCGAAGCGGGATTTGAGGCCTTTGAGGATTTCGATGGTTTCGGCCACCGAGGGTTCGTTGACATCTACCTTCTGGAAGCGTCGTGATAGTGCCGAATCCTTCTCGAAGATGCCCCGGTACTCAACAAAGGTGGTCGCACCGATGCAGCGCAGCTGGCCATTGGCCAGAGCGGGCTTAAGCAGGTTCGACGCGTCCAGCGTGCCGCCCGAGGCCGAGCCGGCACCGATCAGGGTGTGGATCTCGTCAATAAACAGAATGGCGTGAGGATTTTCCTTGAGGGTTTTCAAGACACCCTTGAGTCGCTGTTCGAAGTCGCCGCGGTACTTGGTGCCGGCCAGCAGGGCGCCCATGTCCAGCGAATACACCGTGGCTTCGGCCAGGACGTCGGGGACATCCTTATCGACAATACGACGGGCCAGGCCCTCGGCAATCGCCGTTTTGCCAACACCGGCTTCGCCAACCAATAGGGGGTTGTTCTTGCGGCGGCGGCAGAGAATCTGCACCACGCGTTCCAGCTCGCGATCCCGGCCGATCAGGGGGTCGATACGGCCTTGTTGCGCCAGTGCGTTGAGGTTGACGGTGTACTGTTCCAGCGGGCCGTTTTGTGCTTTGTCAGCATTCTCGGCATCGCCATCGTCGCCCTGTGATTTGGCGCTATCGCGCGGTACCTTGCTGATGCCATGCGAGATGAAATTAACCAGATCCAGCCGCGAGATATTCTGCTTCTGCAAAAAGTACACGGCATGCGAATCCTTTTCGCCGAAGATGGCCACCAGCACATTGGCGCCAGTGACTTCTTTCTTCCCGGAGGACTGCACATGCAGAATCGCGCGCTGGATGACCCGCTGGAAACCCAGTGTCGGTTGGGTTTCGCCATCATGGTCTTCGGCGACAACAGGCGTGTGCTCTTCGACAAAGCGGGTGAGTTCCAGGCGCAGTGCTTCAAGTTGAGCACCACTGGCCCGTAAGGCCTCCGAGGCGGATGGGTTATCGATCAGCGCCAGCAACAGGTGCTCGACGGTGATGAATTCGTGCCGTTTCTGCCGCGCCTCGACAAACGCGGTGTGCAGACTGACTTCCAGTTCCTGAGCAATCACGGGGCTTCCTCCATCACACAGACCAGCGGGTGCTCATGCGCCCGGGCCAGATTGGCGACCTGTTCCACTTTGCTGGCCGCGACATCACGGGTATAGATGCCGCAGATGCCGCGACCTTCGTTGTGCACTTCCAGCATGATACGTGTGGCGCGTTCAAAATCCATCCTGAAGATTTCGGTCAGTACCAGCACGACAAAATCCATGGGGGTGAAATCGTCATTGAGCAGCAGCACCTGATACAGCGGGGGTCGGCGAACAGTGGTGTCTTCCCGCTCGAGAACCGCGGTGCCTTCCTGGGTTTTGCGGTGGGCTGCCATGGTGAGAATGTAAGGCCTGATCAGCAAATCTTCAATGCTTTCCGGAAAAACCTTGTGGAATCCGGAGGATAGGGCCCCGCGCTGCAGCATAAAAAGTTCTTGAAATTGGTTGACGCTGGGTGAAACATCGCGTAAAAAAGGCGCATACCGGAAATCCGGTAAAGGGAGGAGTGTGGGCGCACCCAGTGTGCTACGTTCTGAAACAGTGTAAAGAGGTCAGTACGACCGGAAGGAAGCAGTAAAATGGCATTAGGTACCGTCAAGTGGTTCAATGACGCAAAGGGTTTTGGTTTCATCACGCCGGATGGCGGCGGTGAGGATCTTTTCGCCCATTTCTCCGCAATTACCATGAATGGTTTCAAGACCCTGAAGGAAGGCGAACGCGTCACCTTCGACGTGGTCGATGGCCCGAAGGGTAAGCAAGCCGCTAACATCGGCCGCGCTTAATGCGGAAGTCGCTTCGCCCGAAGGGGTGAGCGATCCCGTAGAAACAAAAAGACCCGCGTCACAGCGGGTCTTTTTGTTGGTGCCATCTTCATGGCGCCTAGGCTATCATAGGGCATGCAGAGATTAAGACGTAAGCTGGCGTGGATGCTGGTGGGCCTGTTGTTGGCACACGATGGCGTTTGGGCAGCCAGTGAGCTCCCCGAGCTGGGGGATGCATCACAGGATGTGTTGACCCCACAGATGCAGAGGCGACTGGGCGAAGGTTTTTATAACGAGATCCGCCTGCGCGATCCTGCCTATATTGATGATCCCGAAATCTCCGGTTACGTGAACCGTGTGGGTCAACGTCTGGTTTCGGCCAGCCAGAATGCGAGTGGCCGGTTTACTTTTTTTGTTTTGCGTGACCGGCAGATCAACGCCTTTGCCACCTTCGGGGGCTACGTGGGCATCAACACGGGGCTGCTGCTGGCCGCCCGGACCGAATCCGAATTTGCAGGGGTGCTTGCTCACGAAATCTCCCACGTGAATCAACAGCATCTGGCGCGCGGCATTATGGCGACACGCCACCAGTCGGTGACCTCCCTGTTGAGTCTGGCGCTGACCTTGCTGGCGGTGCGTTCCGGACAGGCAGGGCAGCTGGGCCAGGCAGCCGGTGCCGCCATTGACGCGGCGAACATTCAGTCCCAGTTGGGTTACTCACGTGATTTCGAGCGCGAGGCTGACCGGGTGGGCTACCAGACCCTCACGCGCGCAGGCTACGACCCGAGGGGGATGGCCGATTTCTTTGAACGGCTTCAGAAGTCAACGGCACTGTACGAAAACAATGCACCGGTCTATTTGCGGACTCACCCGCTGACGACCGAACGGATCTCGGACATGCAGGGCCGTGCACATAGCTCGAACTACCGTCAGGTGCGTGACTCGCTGGATTTCTATCTGGTGCGGGCCAAGCTGCGGAGCCTGGAATACGCACCGCAGGATGCGCTGGCCGAATTTGAAACCCAGTTGCGCGAGCGGCGTTTTGCGCATGAAGCGGCTGTCTGGTACGGGATATCCCGTGCGCAGTTGCGTTTGGGTCGTCTGAGTGATGCCGACAAAGCCCTGCACAATGCCAAGCGGCTTGCACCACCGGACCCGATGTTTGATGTGTTGGCTGCCGAAATCCGGCTCGCCGAAAAGGACATGACTGCCGCGGCCGCCATTTACCGCGAGGCCTTCAAACGTTATCCCACCGACGAGGCCATCGCCCTGGGCTATGTGGGTGTCCTGCATCTGCAGGGTCACAACGAGGCGGCCTTGCAGATCATCGAAGGCCGGATCCGTGCCGGATCACGTGATGCCAAACTCTACAACCTGCAGGCTCAGTCTTATGCGGCACTCGGTAAACCGGTGCAATCCCGTCGGGCCACTGCCGAGGCATATGCATTGAATGGGCAGACCCAGGCTGCGGTTGAGCAGCTCGAGCTGGCGCAGCGCGAAGCTAAAAATTTTTATGATCAGTCGATGATCGATACGCGACTCAAGGCGTTGCGTCATCAGGTTATCGAAGAACGCAAGACCGCCGGTCAGGCGCCGTTCTGAGCCATCGTTTCTGGGTTCATCCATGAGTAGAGACGTCAACAAACCCCCGCACATTGATCGTCAGATTGATGTCTGCGGCCTGAAGTGCCCGATGCCGATTCTGCGCACGAAGAAAGCGCTGGCTGAGATGGACAGCGGCGAGGTGCTGGAAGTTCTGGTCACCGACCCGGCAGCGCGTGAAGACTTTACGGCGTTCGCCCGCCAGACGGGCCATACCCTGTTACATGTGTCAGAGGCGGCTGATCACTGGACCATCTGCCTGCGTTGCAAGTGACTCCGAACGCGCACACCCGATCTGCCGTTCTGTTCCGGGACGGATTAGCCGCGCCGGACGTCGCCGCAAGTCTGTTATGTCGTGGGCTAACTGCAGCGTGGCCGGTCTCGGATGCGGTCACATTCTCTGCCGCGTTTGCTGCCGCAGAGGCCGCACGCGATGCAGGAAAAACTGCGGTCTTTGTACTCGATTACGAGGCGGGTGCATTGATCGAGCCGGCCGCCGGGCGAAGCGAACATGCGGCTACAGACCGGCATGTGCCGCTGGGCTATATCTGGATCTTTGATGCGGCCACATGGCTCACGTGTGATCAGGCCGATGACTGGCTTGTTGCCGGTGCGCAGAATGCACCGGCAGGATGTGTGCGAGGTAGCCCAGCACTCGACCAAAACGCCTACGCCGAGAAATTGCAATCGATCCGTGCGGCGATTGCCGAGGGCGAGGTCTATCAGGTTAACTTTACCTTCCCGATAGACGTCGCACTTTATGGTGACCCGGCTAAGGCATTCCTGCAGCTGGCCAAGGCGCAACCGACGGCCCATGCGGTCTATATCGACATGCCCGAGTATCAGGCATTGTCGTTATCTCCCGAGCTATTCTTTGCCGTATCCGGGGATCAGATTACCGTACGCCCGATGAAGGGCACTGCGCCACGCTGTGCGGACCGGGATGCTGATCGGGTACAGGCCGATCATTTGCGTGCCTCGGAAAAAAACCGTGCCGAAAATCTGATGATTGTTGATCTGCTGCGTAATGATCTCGGCCGTGTGGCAATCCCCGGTAGCGTGACCGTTGATACCCTCTTTGAGGTAGAAGCTTATCCCACCGTGCATCAGATGACGTCGACCGTATCGGCCCGGCTCGCTACTCAAAGCCTCAACGACATGATCCGCAGTCTTTTTCCCTGTGGTTCTGTGACGGGCGCGCCCAAAGTGGCTGCGATGCAGAAAATCGGTACCTGGGAAGCCGCGCCGCGTGGCCTCTATACGGGCACCATTGGCTGGGCAGCGGGTGATCGTATCCACGCCAATGTGGCCATCCGGACCATCGTACTTGATCCGCCTATGACCCCGTTGCCAGCAATGCGCAGCGGCGTGCTCGGTGTCGGCAGCGGGATTGTCTGGGATTCTGAGGCCGCAGAGGAATACGCCGAGTGTCTGCTCAAAAGTCAGTTTCTCCTGAGACCGGATCCGGGCTTCACGCTGTTTGAGACACTCCGACTGGAATTGCCGTCAGATAGTCTGGTCGATACCTTGCCACTGGTGGAAATCTATCCGTGGGTCCGGCGGCATGCCCAGCGTCTGGCAGCGTCGTCAGCCGCACTGGGCTTTGCGTTTGACGCAGGTGCTTTTGAGCAGGCCCTCTGGGATATCAAGGCTGAAATTCGCCGTAAGCAGGGTGCCTGTGATGCAGTTCGCTCTTTCCGGGTGCGGGTGGATCTTGCACATGATGGCCGTCTTACTAAGACTTGGGCGCCATTGGCGCCGCTGGCCGAGCGCGTCGCACTCATCTGGTCCCAGACCCGACTGGCTGGGGATGATCCGTTGCTTCGGCATAAAACATCGGCGCGTGGAGTTTACGACGCCGCCATCGAACAGGCGATGGCAGAACAGGCATTTGACAGTCTGTTCTGTAACGAGCGGGGCGAGGTCTGCGAAGGAGCGCGCAGCAATGTGTTCGTGCGAGAGGGGAACCGGCTGCTGACGCCGCCGCTTCGCTGTGGTTTGTTACCGGGTGTCTTGCGGAGCGCGTTGCTCGCGCAGGGCGAGGCGATTGAAGCGGTGCTCACCGTCGGCGACATCAAGACCGCTTCACGCGAGGGCAGGCTGCGCGTGGGCAATGCCCTGCGCGGCCTAATGCCTGCCTTCCTTAAATGATTATTGCTGCCGGAGTTTCTCGAGCTGGGGTCTCAGCATGGTGAGCGTGTTGCTAAAGTCGGCCATACGCTGACGTTCCTGTGCCACCACGGCCGGTGGGGCGCGATCAACGAAAGCGGCGTTGCCCAGTTTGCCTTCGGCTTTGTTGATCTCGCCTTCCAATCGTGCGATCTCTTTTTCCAGCCGGGCGATTTCTGCTGGCACATCAATCTCGACTTCCAGCATCAGCTGGATATTGCCGAGGACAGCAACCGGCGCCAGCGCGTCGGCGGGCAGCGTTTCGACAAAACGGACATCGGCCAGCTTGGCGAGTGCCTTGAGGACCGGCGCCGCTTCGGCCAGCGTTGCCTGGTCAGCTGAGTTGGCTGCCACAATCAAAGGTACCTTGGTCGCTGGAGAGAGGTTCATTTCGCCGCGCAGATTGCGACAGGCCGAGACGAGGCCCTTGAGCCCTTCGATCTGTGCTTCAGCCGCGGCATCGATGCGCGATTCATCGCAGACCGGATAGCCAGCCAAGAGAATCGTATCGTGTGTTTTGCGTCCGGCCATGGGCGCTACGGTTTGCCAGAGTTCTTCGGTAATGAACGGAATAAACGGATGCGCTAGACGCAGAATCGTTTCGAGTACCCGTAGCAGTGTTCGGCGCGTGGTGCGCTGTTCTTCGGCGTTACCGTTCTGGATCTGCACTTTGGCGATTTCCAGATACCAGTCGCAGTATTCGTCCCATACCAAGTGGTAGAGCGCCTGGGCGGCCAGATCGAAACGGTAGTCCTTTAGCTGTTGCCCGATTTCTGCTTCGGCGCGTTGCATTAGGCTGATCATCCAGCGATCAGCAGCAGAGAATTTCAGGTCGCTGTCCGATGCGTCAACACCGCAATCCTGATCTTCGGTATTCATGAGCACGAAACGGGTGGCGTTCCACAGCTTGTTGCAGAAGTTGCGGTAGCCTTCGCAGCGCGACAGGTCGAACTTGATATCACGGCCCGGGCTGGCCAGTGACGTGAAGGTAAAACGCAGGGCGTCGGTGCCGAATGCGGGAATGCCTTCCGGGAACTCCTTACGGGTTTCCTTCTCGATGCTCTGGGCCTGCTTTGGATTCATCAGGCCGAAGGTGCGTTTCTTCACCAGTTCGTCGAGCGTGATGCCATCAATGAGGTCGATCGGATCGAGCACATTGCCCTTCGACTTGCTCATCTTCTGACCCTTGCTGTCGCGGATCAGGCCATGCACATACACATCTTTGAACGGGATGCGGCCGGTGAGGTGATTCGTCATCATCACCATGCGGGCGACCCAGAAGAAGATGATGTCGAAGCCGGTAACGAGTACGCTGGTCGGGAGATAACGATCCAGCATGGCATTCGGTGTGGCGGGCCAATCTGGCGTCCAGTCCAGTGTCGAGAACGGCCACAGGGCGCTGGAATACCAGGTATCGAGGACATCCTCATCGCGTGTCAGGGTACCGGTGTCGCCAGCCGCCGCTGCCTGGGCCTTGGCTTCGGTTTCATCGTGGGCCACATACACCTTGCCGCTGTCGCTATACCAGGCCGGAATCTGATGGCCCCACCACAGCTGGCGCGAGATACACCAGTCCTGAATGTTGTTGAGCCACTGGTTGTAAGTATTGACCCAGTTTTCCGGATGGAAACGGATCTCGCCATTGGCCACCACATCCAGTGCTTTTTGCGTAATGGATTTGCCATCCGAACCGGGTTTGGACATGGCGACGAACCACTGATCCGTTAGCATCGGTTCGATTACCACGCCGGTGCGATCACCGCGTGGCACCTTCAGTTTGTGCTTGTCGGTTTTTTCCAGAATGCCCAGGGCGTCCAGATCTTCGACGATGACCTTGCGGGCCTCGAAGCGATCCAGGCCGCGGTATTTTTCAGGCGCGTTATCGTTGATCTTGGCGTCCAGCGTGAGAATAGAAATCAGCGGCAGGTTGTGGCGCTGACCAACGGCATAGTCGTTGAAGTCATGCGCGGGTGTGACCTTGACACAACCAGTGCCGAATTCCATATCAACATAGCTGTCGGCGATGATCGGAATCTCGCGTTCGGTGAGCGGCAGCTTGACCATCTTGCCAATCATCGACTGATAGCGTGGGTCTTCCGGATGCACCATCACGGCCGTATCGCCGAGCATGGTTTCCGGGCGTGTCGTGGCCACCGTGAGCGATCCACTGCCATCGGCTAGCGGATAACGGATATGCCATAGGAAGCCATCTTCCTCTTCCGATAGCACTTCCAGATCTGACACGGCCGTATTGAGTTTCGGATCCCAGTTAACCAGACGCTTGCCGCGGTAGATGAGGCCTTCGTTGTACAGGCGTACGAAGCTCTCGGTCACGGTCTTCGAGAGCCCTTCGTCCATCGTGAAGCGTTCGCGGGTCCAGTCGCAGGAGCTGCCAAGCCGGCGCATCTGCTGGGTAATCGTACCGCCAGAATAGGCTTTCCATTCCCAGACCTTTTCCAGGAATTTCTCACGGCCCAGGTCGTGGCGCGAGATACCGTCGCGCTCCAGCTGGCGCTCCACAACGATCTGCGTGGCGATGCCTGCGTGGTCCGTACCCGGCTGCCACAGGGTGTTGGCGCCGCGCATACGGTAGTAACGGGTCAGGGCATCCATCAGTGTCTGGTTGAAACCATGCCCCATGTGCAACGTGCCCGTGACGTTGGGGGGTGGCAGCAGAATGCAGAACGCTTCCTGTTTGGCTGGGTCGTCGCCGGCAGCAAAGTAACCGCGGTCTTCCCAGGTCTGGTACCAGCGGCGTTCGATATCGGCGGGTTCGAAGGATTTGGCAAGCGTCATGATGGGCGTCTGTGATGTGACGGAGTCAATTGGGTTTACGGTAGGTGATCGGGTAGCCCCGATCCTTGTAGAAGGCGATACGTTCGCGTGCGGCCGCTTTGTCCGCATCGTTCTGGCTGACGATTTCGAAAAGCCGGTGAAAGCGGGCGAAGCCCGGCGGCACCGTATCGGAAAGGTTGACCAGCATGTCCTCCTGCGCCACCGAATCTGGGTTATCGGTAATAAGGATTAGCGTACGATTCGCCTCGGCGCTACTCGAGTGGCAGTGCGGTACGAAGGATTGCGGGTCGCTGGACCACAGAACCTTGTCAAAGGTTTCGGCGCGTTTGGCATCGGGAATGTAAAAGGTGATCGGTTTGCGTCGCTCCCAGGCGAGCAGCGCCAACCGGATGGCCTGTTGCAGGCGATCCGGTTGGTCGTGGTAACAATCGATATGCGTCAATCTACTTTACCGGCACGCGTCATCAGGAAGCGTGTGAGCAGTGGCACCGGGCGCCCCGTGGCGCCCTTGTCCTTGCCCTGGATCCAGGCCGTGCCGGCGATATCCAGATGCGCCCACGGGTAGGCTTTGGTGAAACGTGACAGGAAGCAGGCGGCCGTGATCGTGCCACCCCAACGGCCACCGATGTTAGCCATATCGGCAAAGGGGCTCTTCAGCAGATCCTGGTAGTCATCCCAGAGCGGTAGCTGCCAGGCGCGGTCCATCGTGGCCGTTCCGGCATTGCGCAACTGATCGATGAGTTTGTCATCATTGCCGAGCAGGCCACTGGCTACCTGACCCAGTGCCACCACGCAGGCGCCGGTGAGGGTGGCGACATCCACCACAGCCGCTGGCTTGAAGCGTTCGGCGTAGGTCAGTGCGTCACACAGAATGAGGCGGCCTTCGGCATCGGTGTTGAGGATTTCAATGGTCTGACCCGACATGGAGCTCACGATATCGCCCGGGCGCGTCGCGCTGCCGCCCGGCATGTTCTCGGTCGTGGGCACAATCACGACGAGATTAATCGGCAGTTTCATGCCGGCAACGGCGCGCAAGGTGCCGAGCACACTGGCGGCACCGCACATGTCGTACTTCATCTCATCCATTTCAGCGGCCGGCTTGAGCGAGATGCCGCCGGTGTCAAAGGTGATGCCCTTGCCCACCAGCACGACCGGCTTATCGGTCTTCTTGCCGGCCATATATTCGAGCACGATGAACTTCGGCGGCTGATGCGAGCCCTTGGCCACAGCCAGCAGCGAGTGCATACCCAGCTTTTCCATGGCGGCCTTTTCAAGGATCAGGCACTTGAGGCCAAAGGTCTTGGCCAGTTTCTTGGCCTCATTGGCCAGGTAGGTCGGCGTGCAGATGTTGCCCGGCAGATTGCCCAGATCGCGCGTCAGGTTCATGCCGGCGACGATGGCGTCACCCTGAGCTAGGGCATCGGTCGTGGGCTTGCCGGTTTTATCAACCAGGACCTGCACCGACTTCAGTTTGACGGGTTGGGCTTTAGGCGCGGTCTTGAACTGATCAAAGCGGTAAGCACATTCGCCCGCCAGGACAACCGCCTGACGCACAGCGTCCGTCGCCGACAGATCTTTGACCGTCAGCAGAGCGAGGGTATTCATGACGTCGCCGGCCGCGGTGCCGAGCACCGCACTCATGGCGGCGCGATTGGCCTTGACCCAGGCCTTGCTATCGAATTCGCCTGTTTCACCGAGACCGACCAGAACCAGTCGTTCGGCTTTCAGGCCCTCGGGATGGCGCACCACCAGGGTGGTGCCGGCCTTCCCCGTGAAGTCTCCCTGCTTCTGCAGTCGGCCGATCAAGCCCTTGGCAGCCTTGTCGGTGGCGGTTGTAATCGCGGGCTGCGCGCCCTTCTCGAAGACCCCCAGAATGAGGGCATCGGTGCCCAAAGTCTGGGGGGCGCCGGTTTTTGTGCTAAATTTCATCGGATTCTCCGGAAGGGGCGTGGGTTTAAAGCCGCAAATGCAGCTAATCCAACCCGTGATTATCCCCGCCGGCATCGCTTTTCGTCAAAATTCCGCACATCGGGACCCGTCGTCTTGCCGGGGGCATTTTTTAGAGTGTTACATCGACCATGATTTTTGCGCGCGCCATGCGGCGCGAATTTGTCCAGAACGCGGTTGCGATTTCGGTGGCGCTGCTGGTTATTCTGCTGACAACCTTTCTGGTCCGGCTGCTCAATGAGGCCACCATCGGCAAAGTATCGCCCGGCGCGGTGGGGCCGCTGCTGGGCTTTGCCATCTTTAATTTTCTGCCGATTCTGCTGTCGCTGGCCTGCTTTATGGCGATTTTGCTCACGTTGTCCCGCTGGTACCGCGATTCGGAGATGACGGTCTGGTTCAGCGCGGGTCAGCCATTGACAGCCTGGATTCGACCCGTGCTGGTGTTTTCGATCCCCATTATGCTGGTGGTGGGTGCCCTGACGCAGGAGCTGGTGCCCTGGGCTCACGGCGAAAGTCTGAAATACCGCAAGCAGGTGGCCGACCGCAATGAACTGGGGCTGGTGCGGCCGGGCGTCTTCCGGGAATCTAGCGACGGGCGCCGTATTTTCTTTATCGAATCGGCCGACAAATCCGGTGAGGCGGTCAGCAATATCTTCGTCAGCGATAACCAGCCCGATAAACTGGGCATTACGGTCGCCGAGCGCGGCCGCCAGGAGGTACATGAGAACGGTGATCGCTTCATTGTTCTGGAAAAAGGACACCGTTACGAGTTGAAACCCAATTCACCGGAAATGCGGGCAATGGATTACGAGTCCTACGCCTTCCGGGTAGAGACAAAAGCGGCCCAGAATACGGCGCGGCACCAGGACAGTACCCCGACCCGGGAATTGCTGCTGAATCCCACCCGGGAAAGCCTGGGCGATGTTGTGACGCGCGTCGGGACCACCATCATGGTGGTCATGCTGGCGCTGCTGGCGATTCCGCTGTCGTATGTGAACCCCCGTGCCGGGCGTTCGGCCAACATGATTCTGGCGCTGCTGGTTTATTTCATCTACATCAACCTGATGACGATTGCCCGAGCCTGGGTGATTCAGGGGCGTCTGCCCTTTGTCGTGGGGCTGGTCGTCCCGCATCTGGTCATGCTGAGTGTGCTGGTCTGGGGTTTCTACTACCGTATGACCGCAACGACTGGGCGTGCGCGCCGCCGGTTACGTGATGCTGGCAAGGCCGGAGGCACGGCATGATCTATCGCAAATATGTTGGCCGTGAGGTGCTGCTTGCGACGGCGCTGATTCTAGGCGCGTTCATGGTCCTGTTTGCCTTTTTTGACCTCATGGGCGAACTCGGCAAACTCGGCGAGGGCGGTTACAAGCTGTATCAGGCCATCGTTTACGTGGCCCTGATCCAGCCGGGCCGGATCTACGAGCTGATGCCGATCTGTGTGCTGATTGGCACCCTGTATGCGCTATCGAATCTGGCGCGCCATTCCGAAATCAACGTGCTGCGTGTCTCGGGTGTGTCCAGCACCCAGCTGCTGACCACGCTGATGCGGGTGGGGCTTTGGCTGGTGATTGCCACGTTTCTTCTGGGGGAGTTCGTTGTGGCACCCTCGGAGCAGAAGGCGCAGGAGTGGCGGGTCAAGGCCATGAGCGGCACGATTACCCAGGGCTTGCAGTCCGGGGTCTGGGTTAAGGATGAAAAAACCTTTGCCAACATCAATGCGCTGCGCCCGGATGGTCGCCTCGAGTCGGTGCGGATCTACCAGTTCAAACCCGATATGACGCTGGACCGGGTCTCCTACGCTAAGACCGCTACTTTTGAGCCGCCCAATGTGTGGATGTTGCACGAGGTCTCCGAAACAGTGCTGGAGGGGCAGCGTGTCCGTCAGGTGCAGGTGCCCGATAAGGCCTGGCCATCTGCCATCACCCCCGATGTGCTGCAGGTCCTGCTGGTTCGTCCGCACCTGATGTCGGTGTACGAGCTCTACACGTACATTCAGCATCTCAAGCGCAATGGGCTGGGCAGCGATACCTACGTGATCGCGACCTGGAAGAAGGTCTTCTACCCGCTGTCGATTCTGGTGATGATGGCGCTGGCCCTGCCGTTTGCCTACCGCCATGACCGGGTGGGCGGTGTCAGCCTGCGGATCTTTGCCGGGGTGATGATTGGCGCGCTGTTCTACATGCTCAACGGTCTGGTATCGAGCCTGGGCGCCATCAATAACTGGTCCCCCTTCGTGACGGCAGCGATGCCGATGATTCTGTTCATGGGCGCAGCCGTTGCCCTGCTCAAGCGGGCCGAAAAGCGCTAGTCCGATCAGGCGGTTGTTGCCTTGACGGTTTCCGGTTTGGGTTCGTAGAGGATCTGGGTACCTGCAATGCGGTCGTGCAGAAACTGGCCGTCCGGATCCAGAAATGACCAGAGCAGGGCCAGTCCGGTCGGCCAGCAGATCCAGCCCATGCCATAGCGCACCACGGCCTGGAGTAGGCGAGGCGGGCGTCCGCTGCGGGCATCAATCAGCCACAACCGCCAGGTTTTCATGGCCAGCGTCTGGCCGGCTTTAACCCAGCACCAGACGAAATAGACGCCCAGCAGCACAAAGAGATAGAGCCAGAGCAGCCCCGGGCCGGGCATCAGGTGGACCACCCCGGAAAACAACGCGACCGGCAGCAGAAAGAGAAAGATCGCCAGCGCCAGAATGACCAGTGCCTCGTAGAGCAGACTGCCCAGGCGGCGTTGCCGCGTGGCGAGGCTAGCGGCTTTCATTGGCCGTTGTGTCGGAGCTGGTGGTCGGGGTCGGTTCGTCGGCCGGCTTGGCCGGGGCAAAGGTGAGCGGGCTCACGGGTGCAGCGGGTTTGGGTGGCACAACCTTGATGGCACCGGGTGCCGTGGCCAGCGTGGCCGCTGCCGTACCACCGGGCAGCGCCCCTTCGCGGGTTGTTACGGGCGTGGGTTTGCCATCCGTGGCGGGGGCGCGGGCGGCACGTTTCTCGGCCTTTTCCTGGTCGCGGGCGTCTTGTTCCAGCTGCTGGCGGACGCTCTTCGGGAGATTCTGGTAATCCGCCCATTTCTGGGCCAGTGCCTCGCGTTCTTCGGCGCTGGTGCTCTGGGTCAGCGCCTTGTAACGTTCACGGGCGGCTTGCCGTTGTGCCGGTGTCAGCTTGGCCCAATCCTGCATCCGTTCCTGGATGCGGGCCTGCTCGGTTTCGCTCAGGTTCGGATACCGCGCAGCGATTTCCAGCCACTTCTTGCGGCGGAAACGCTCCATGTTGTTCCAGTCCTCTTCCAGCGGAGCCAGAATGGCCTTCTGATCCGGGGTCAGGTTCTTCCAGTCCGGCTGGGGGGGTACGGCGACACGAACGCCACTGGGCGTATCCTGGGTTGAACGTATCCGTGGGTAGCCAATCGCCACCAGCGTGGCGATGATCACCAGCGCCAGCAGAATTATTCCTGGACGTCGGGCGTGCCGCTGGAAATCCACGATTGGAATCCCTTGTCGATGAGGGCCGTCGGCGGCAGGGCTTCGCTCAACAGCGCGCTATCTTCGCTCGCCAGTTGTTCGACCTGATTCTGTGCCTGCCAGAACATGAAGACGGCTGCTACGGCCAGCGCGCCCAGCGAACCAGCCCAGCGCCGCCAGTCGGTGGCCGAGCCGAAGCTGTCGCCAAACAGACTGCCAATGGCCCGGTGTGTGCCCTGGCCGGCCAGCTGCAGGGCGCTTTGCCATTGCTTCTGGTGGGCCAGCGCCTGCTCGCGCATCTGCGCCAGGCGGGCGGTAATCCGGCTGGGCAATACGCCGGTGCTCTGATCCAGGGCGGACGCCATGGCCTTGGCCAGCAGGGCTTCCTGGGGCGGGGTTTGGCGGTTCGGGTCGAGGGTCATAGCTGTATTCCTTTTGCTTTCAAAGCCACTGCCAGGGCCTGTGTGGCCCGAGAGCAATGGGTTTTGACGCTGCCCTGGGAGCATCCCATGGCCTCGGCAGTTTCGGCAGTATCCAATCCCTCCCAATAACGCATCAGGAAGGCTTCCCGTTGACGTGCCGGCAGCTTGGCTAGCTCGTTTTCAAGGATTTCGAGGATCCGGCGCTGCTCCAGGGCGGCATCGGGTTGTTCCTGCTGCTCGCTGTTCGGGTCGCGCAGGCGTTCGATTCGGTCCAGATCACTTTCATCGCTCTCGCTCGAATCCCCGCCCAGCGCCGAAAACAGGGTGGTCCAGAGGCTCCTGACCTTGCTGCGCCGGTAAAAATCGCGAATCGTATTCTGCAGAATCCGCTGGAACAGGGCGGGTAGCTCTTCTGCCGGCCGATCGCCGTAGCTTTCGGCCAGCTTGAGCATGGCGTCCTGCACGATATCCAGGGCATTTTCCTCGTTATGCACGGCAAACCAGGCCGTTTTATAGGCCCGGCGCTCCACATTGGCGAGAAAAGCATCCAGTTCGCGAGGGGTTGCCAACAATCTGCTCCGGTGACGGAAGGATTGACGGAAAGGTGAGAAATTCACCCGTTGAGGCGCAAAATTCTAGCAAGCCTTGCCCAAAAGTGCATGGCTGGCTTATCATTCACGGTTTTCCCCGTAACCACAACCCCGTTGACGGAGCCACTCACAAGGTGTGCGAGCCGGATGGGGGCAAGGCGAAGTGAATCTTCGCGAGGAGGTGTGTATGTCAGCAGCAATTAGCGGTGCAGAAATTCTTGTGAAATGTCTGCAAGCCGAGAACGTCGATACGATTTTCGGTTATCCCGGCGGCTCCGTCCTTCATATTTACGACGAGCTCTTCAAGCAGGACAAAATCCATCACGTACTGGTGCGTCACGAGCAAGCTGCCGTGCACGCGGCCGATGCCTATTCGCGCTCGTCGCAACGCGTTGGTGTGGCACTGGTTACGTCGGGCCCGGGTCTGACCAATGCCGTGACCGGCATTGCCACGGCCTATTACGATTCGATTCCGCTGGTGGTGATCAGCGGCCAGGTGCCGACCCACTATATCGGTCAGGATGCCTTCCAGGAAAGTGATGCCGTGGGTATTACCCGGCCGTGCGTCAAGCACAATTTCCTGGTCAAGGATGTGACCAAGCTGGCCGAGACCGTCAAGAAAGCGTTTCATATTGCCCGCAGCGGACGCCCCGGCCCGGTGCTGATCGATATTCCCAAGGACATTACGGCCTTCAAAACCGAATTCCATTACCCGGAAACGGTCAACATCCGTTCCTACAACCCGGTCCACAAGGGCCATCAGGGTCAGATCAAGAAAGCGGCGCACCTGTTGCTGGAAGCGAAGCGGCCGATGATCTACTCGGGCGGCGGCGTGATCCTCTCGGATGCCGCCGAACAGCTGACCAAGCTGACCCGGTTGCTCGGCTTCCCGATCACCAACACCCTGATGGGTCTGGGCGCTTATCCGGCCACCGACCCGCAATTCATGGGCATGCCCGGCATGCACGGCACCTACGAAGCCAATATGGCCATGCAACACTGTGATGTGCTGCTGGCCATCGGCGCCCGTTTCGATGATCGTGTGATCGGCAACCCGGAAGACTTTGCGACCCATCCGCGCAAGATCATTCACATTGACATCGACCCATCGTCGATCTCGAAGCGTGTCAAGGTGGATGTGCCTATTGTCGGCAACGTGCCGGATGTGCTGGACGAGCTGATCAAACAACTGGAAAGCATGGGTAGCAAGCCGGATGCGGCCGTTGCCCAGTGGTGGGAAACCATTACCGAGTGGCGTGGGCGCCAGTCGCTCAAGTACCGCACCAGCCCGGACAAGATCATGCCGCAGGCCGTGGTTGAGAAACTCTGGGAAGTGACCAAGGGCGATGCTTTTGTGACTTCCGACGTGGGCCAGCACCAGATGTTTGCGGCCCAGTACTACAAGTTCGACAAGCCGCGTCGCTGGATCAACTCCGGTGGTCTGGGCACCATGGGTGTGGGGCTGCCGTACGCGATGGGTGTGCGTTACGCCAATCCGGGTGCCACCGTGGCCTGTGTCACCGGTGAAGCCTCGATCCAGATGTGTATTCAGGAACTCTCGACCTGCAAGCAATACAGTGTGCCGGTCAAGATTATCAACCTGAACAACGGTTATCTGGGCATGGTGCGCCAGTGGCAGGAAATGTTCTACGAGAACCGTTACTCGCATTCGTACATGTCGTCGTTACCCGACTTCATGAAGCTGGCCGAGGCCTATGGCCATGTCGGCATGCGGATCGAGCGGCCGGAAGATGTGGGCCCGGCGCTGGAACTGGCATTCTCCGACAAGCATAAGGATGATCTGGTGTTCATGGACTTCATCATCGATCCGACGGCAAACGTCTTCCCGATGGTGTCGGC
>JBFYKG010000084.1:0-5544 GCA_041311015.1 Rhodocyclaceae bacterium
GTATCTTGCGTAACTTCTTCGCCCTTAGCCAGCGAGCGGAGCAGACGGCGCATGATCTTGCCCGAACGGGTCTTCGGCAGGTTGTCACCGAAGCGGATATCCTTCGGCTTGGCGATCGGACCGATCTCCTTACCAACCCAATCCGACAGTTCCTTGATGATCTTCTTGGCATCGTCGCCGGTGGGGCGAGCGCCCTTCAGCACGACGAAGGCCACGATGGCTTCACCGGTCAGGTCATCCGGACGACCCACCACAGCGGCTTCAGCCACCAGCGGGTTAGCAACCAGTGCCGATTCGATTTCCATGGTGCCCATGCGGTGACCCGACACGTTCAGCACGTCATCGATACGACCGGTAATGGTGAAGTAACCATTTTCGGCATCACGGATGGCGCCGTCACCAGCCAGGTACAGCTTGCCGCCCAGATCTTCCGGGAAGTACGACTTCTTGAAGCGATCCGGATCACCCCAGACCATACGAATCATCGACGGCCAAGGCTTCTTGACAACCAGGATACCGCCCTGACCCCAAGGCACATCGTTACCGGTTTCGTCGACCACAGCGGCCTGGATACCCGGGAACGGCAGGGTGCATGAACCCGGCACCAGCGGCGTTGCACCCGGCATCGGGGTGATCATGTGACCACCGGTTTCGGTCTGCCAGAAGGTATCGACGATCGGGCAGCGACCGCCACCGACGTTCTCGTAGTACCACTCCCACGCAGCCGGGTTGATCGGCTCGCCCACCGAACCCATCAGACGCAGGCTCGACAGATCGTACTTCTTCGGGTGGATCGCAGGATCAGCATCGGCGGCCTTGATCAGCGAACGGATCGCGGTCGGTGCCGTGTAGAAAATGTTGACCTTGTGCTTCTGGATCATGTCCCAGAAACGACCGGCGTTCGGGTAAGTCGGCACGCCTTCGAAAACCACTTCGGTACCACCACAGGCCAACGGGCCGTAGGTGATGTAGGTGTGGCCGGTGACCCAGCCGATATCGGCCGTACACCAGAACACGTCTTCCTTCTTCAGGTCGAAGGTGTACAGCATGGTCAGCATGGCGTGCAGCAGGTAGCCGCCAGTTGAGTGCTGAACGCCCTTCGGCTTACCGGTCGAACCCGAGGTATAGAGCAGGAACAGCGGATGTTCGGCATCAACCCACACCGGCTCACAGGTGTCCGACTGCTTGTCGACCACATCGCTGGCCCACACATCACGACCAGCCGTCATGTTGACTTCGGTACCGGTGCGCTTGAACACCAGCACCTTCTTGCAACCATCACAACCGCCCATGCCGAAGGCTTCATCAGCGATGGCCTTCAGCGGCAGTGCCTTACCACCACGGAACTGACCGTCGGTGGTGACCAGCACCTTGGCGCCGGCATCTTCGATACGATCGCGCAGCGATTGGGCCGAGAAGCCACCGAACACCACCGAGTGCGTTGCACCGATACGGGCACAAGCCTGCATCGTGGCGATGCCATCAATGGTCATCGGCATGTAGATAATGACGCGGTCGCCCTTCTGTACGCCCAGTTCCTTCAGGGCGTTGGCGATCTTGCACACGCGGGCCAGCAGCTCCTTGTAGGTCACCTTGGTGACCTGGCCGTCATCGGCTTCAAAAATAATTGCCGTCTTGTCGCCCAGACCCTTTTCGATATTGCGATCCAGACAGTTGTAGGAAGCATTCAGCTTGCCATCAACAAACCAGCCGTAGGTCGGGGCCTTCGACTCGTCGAGTGTTTTGGTAAACGGGGTCTGCCAGCTCAGCAGTTCCTTGGCGCGCTTGGCCCAGAAACCTTCGTAATCTTTTTCTGCTTCGGCACACAGCGCCTTGTACGCATCCATGCCCGGTACTGCAGCGTTCTTTACGAATTCCGGGGATGGTTGATAAACCTTCGACATGTTGCATCTCCTCGCTATTGTTAGATACTGCCTAGGTACACCGCAGGTGTTTCCACGCTTCGGGCCGGCATTAAGACGCCGCGCCATGAGGATCATGAAACGGGTCGTACGCTGGGTACGGGATCATTTAATGACCTGAGCCTTACACCCTGCTTACACGCCAAAGCCTTTGTGCAAGCGGTTTTTCATGTGGCATCGCAGCAATATTCCCTGCCCCATGCCTTAGCGCAAGCGCCCAGTTTTCATTACAATCGCACATGGGCCTTACGCGCCCGATGTCACACCCCATCTAACCACCTTCGCCGTCCGGGAAAAACATGAGCACGATCAAGCAAGAAGACTTTATCCAGTCCATCGCCGATGCCTTCCAGTTCATCAGCTTCTATCACCCGCTGGACTACATCAAAGCCCTGGGCGAAGCCTACAAGCGCGAAGAAAGCCCCGCCGCCAAAGACGCCATTGCCCAGATCCTGACCAACTCGCGCATGGCTGCCGAAGGCCACCGCCCTATTTGCCAGGACACCGGTATCGCTGTCGTCTTCCTCAAAGTCGGCCAGAACCTCAAGTGGGATGCCACCATGAGCGTGCAGGAAATGGTCAACGAAGGCGTCCGCCGCGCCTACCTGAACCCGGATAACACGCTGCGCGCCTCGGTGCTGCTGGATCCGGCCGGCGCCCGTAAGAACTCCAAAGACAACACCCCCGCCGTCGTGCACTACGAAATCGTGCCGGGTGACGAACTGGAAGTCATCTGCGCCGCCAAGGGCGGCGGCTCTGAGAACAAATCCAAGTTCTACGCACTCAACCCGTCGGACTCAATCGTGGATTGGGTGCTGAAGACCCTACCCACCATGGGCGCCGGCTGGTGCCCACCGGGCATTCTGGGCATCGGCATCGGGGGCACCCCGGAAAAGGCCATGCTGCTGGCCAAAGAATCCCTGATGGCCCCGTGTGACATCCACGAACTGCAAGCCAAGGCTGCCGAAGGCCACACGCTCACCCGCGTGGAAGAACTGCGCCTCGAACTGTACGAAAAAGTTAATGCACTCGGCATTGGCGCCCAGGGCCTGGGCGGCCTGACCACCGTGCTTGATGTCAAGATTCTGGATTACCCAACCCACGCTGCCTCGCTGCCGGTGGCCATGATCCCCAACTGTGCCGCCACGCGTCACGTGCATTTCCATCTCGACGGCTCGGGCCCGGCCCACCTTCCGACTCCGAAGCTGGAAGACTGGCCGGATATCCATTGGGCACCGGACGCCAAGAAGGCCAAGCGCGTCAATCTCGACACATTGACCAAGGCAGAAGTCGCCTCGTGGAAGCCGGGCGACATCCTGCTGCTCAACGGCAAAATGCTCACTGGTCGTGATGCCGCTCACAAGCGCATCCAGGATATGCTGGCCCGCGGCGAGAAGCTGCCGGTCGACTTTACCAACCGCGTCATCTACTACGTCGGCCCGGTTGATCCGGTGCGCGACGAAGTCGTCGGCCCGGCTGGCCCCACCACCGCCACCCGCATGGATAAGTTCACCCGCATGATGCTGGAACAGACCGGCCTCATCTCCATGGTGGGCAAGGCCGAGCGTGGCCCGGCAGCCATTGAAGCTATCCGCGATAACAAGGCGGCCTACCTCATGGCTGTGGGCGGCGCTGCGTACCTTGTTTCCAAAGCCATCAAGGAAGCCAAGGTTGTGGGCTTTAACGATCTGGGCATGGAGGCCATCTACGAGTTCACCGTCGAAGACATGCCAGTCACCGTAGCCGTCGATTCGTCGGGTACCTCGGTTCACGAAACCGGCCCGAAAGAATGGCAAGTCAAGATCGGCAAGATCCCGGTCAAGTCCTAAGCATCACCCGCAGGAAAACAACCTGGTGCCCGCAGACCAACGCCCGGTGATCGGGGTCTTCGACTCCGGTCTGGGCGGTCTGTCGGTACTCGGTGCATTGGCCGAGCTCTGCCCCGCGGCAGACTTGATCTACGCCGCCGACACAGCCCATGTTCCCTACGGCAACAAAAGCCCGGAACAAATTCGCGCCCGCGTGCTGGCCATGGGCCAGGCACTGATTAACGAAGGTTGCAGCACGCTGGTCGTCGCCTGCAATACCGCCACGGCAGAAGCCATTGAAGCCCTACGCGCCGCCCACCCGGAGATCCCGGTTGTAGGCATCGAGCCTGGCATCAAGCCTGCGGCCATTAATACACAGAGCGGCAAAATCGCTGTACTGGCCACCGCCGCCACGGCCAAAAGCCAACGTCTAGCGGACCTCATTGGCCGACACGCACCTCACACGACCGTACATCTGATCCCCTGCCATGGCTGGGCGACCGAAGTCGAAGCCCTTAACCTCAGCGCCCCGTCAATTATTGAAGACATCAAGCGCGATCTGCTACCGCTTGTTGATCAAGGCGTTGATCAGGTTGTTCTGGGCTGCACCCACTATGATTTTCTGGCACCCACGTTAAGCCGCATGATCGGCGGCAAAGCACAACTTGTTGGTGTAGCCGGCGCAGTAGCTCGCCAAGCCTGCAAAGTCGCCGGCGCAGAAGCTCTCACCGGTACTGGCAGTATCCGGCTTATGTCAACGATGAATCCTGTACGGATGACTGAGGCAGCCAGAATCCTGGGGCTCGGATATATGCTCGATCGTATGCACTCTGCGCCAGAACCATTGACGGCTGACTAACTGATTAAAATCGATCACAAACAAAACGGCCAGTCCGCAGACTGGCCGTTTTGTTTAAAACAACGATCAATTAGCCAGCAGCAACCAGCTTCTTGATGTTTTCGATGGTCGACGGATCATCGATGGTGGTCAGGTCACCCGGATCACGGCCTTCGGCCAGTGCCTGCAGCGAACGACGCAGCATCTTGCCCGAACGGGTCTTCGGCAGTGCGGTGACGAAGTACACGCGGCCCGGACGTGCGATGGCACCCAGGATGCCATCGACCGTGCCCATGACTTCTTTCTCCATGGCCTTGACCTTTTCCGGGGTGTCGACGCTATCTGCGCTCTTGACCACGGCAAAGGCGATCGGCACCTGACCCTTGAGCTTGTCTTCAACGCCGACCACGGCCACTTCGGCAATGCCCTTGTGGTTCTGGACGGCTTCTTCGATTTCGCGGGTGCCTAGGCGGTGGCCGGCGACGTTGATCACGTCATCGGTACGGCCGAGGATGGTGAAGTAACCGTTCTCATCCTTGATAGCCCAGTCGTACGACGAATAGACCAGCGGATCTTTGAACAGGCTGAAGTAGGTGCTGACGAAGCGCTCGTCCTGACCCCACACGGTGGACAGACAGCCCGGCGGCATTGGCGGTACAACGGCAGCGATACCCTTTTCGTTCGGGCCGCACTCGGTGCCGTCTTCGCGGAAGATGCGCAGGTCGTAACCATAAACCGGGAACGATGGCGAACCGTACTTGATCGGGGTCTTTTCAACGCCCGGTACGGCGGCAATCATCGGCCAACCGGTTTCGGTCTGCCAGTAGTTATCGATCACCGGCTTGTTGAGTTCGCCCATGAACCATTCGTGGGTCGGCTCGTCCAGCGGCTCGCCGGCCATGAAGATGTGCTTCAGGCTGGAGAGGTCATGTTTCTTCATGTAGGCCGGATCTTGCTTCTTCAGCACGCGGGCAGC
>JBFYKG010000019.1:0-20625 GCA_041311015.1 Rhodocyclaceae bacterium
GGCGCCGGACGGCGATCTGCGCATCGGGCCGGACTTCGTCGGCAATTTCAAACCGGGCCAGCCAGGCACCCGCTTCGCCCAGATAAAGCGTCGTTGCCGAGCCGGCACCCGGCGAGGCTTCTGGCGGCAATGGGGCGCCGACCAAGTGCGCGACATAAGCCGCATGACCGATCCGCAATCGTCGACCGGCAACCTGGGCCTCGATGCCGCCGCCGGTTTCATGCCGTTCATCGGTCACATCCGCAAGGACCAACCCGTTGTTTACGTCGGCCGCCCGAAGCAAGGCCTGCCCCAAGGGATGCGACGTGCGCTGCTCCAGACTGGCTGCTAGCGCGAGACAGGCATCCGCATCCAGACCCGCCAAGGGTTTTATATGGGCCAGTTGCATCATCCCCGTTGTTAGCGTCCCTGTTTTATCAAAGACCACATCGGTTGCCTGTGCAAGCACTTCAATGGCATGCCCCCGGGTAACGAGCAGACCCTCGCGCGCTAGCCGGCCCGATGCAATCGTCAACGCCACAGGCGTCGCCAGTGACAAGGCACACGGACAGCTGACTACCAGCACCGCCACCGTAACGGGCAATGCCATCGCCGGGTCCAGCTGCCACCAGACCAACGCAGTTAGCGCAGACAGCGCCAGCAACCCCCACAGGAACCACGAGGCCACACGGTCGGCCGTGGTCACGGCCATAGGCTTTTCCAGCGCACCGCGTTCCATCAACCGCAGGATTGCCGCCAGGCGTGTCGCCGCACCTACCTGTTCGACCCGCACAGTCAAAGGGCTATCCCGATTCATTGAACCCCCGGTCACGATGGACCCAATGGCCTTAGGCACAGGCTGACTCTCACCGGTCAGCAGCGATTCGTCCACGCTGGAAACGCCATCAGTTACCTGTCCATCTGCAGGAATCTGCATCCCCGGTTTGACCAGAACCCGATCCCCTACCCCCAGCGCCGAGACAAGCACTCTTTCAACCGCGGCATCGCCATCTGCCCCCGTTAGTCGATCAGCAAAGGCCGGCGCCAGGCGACCAAGCTCTTCCGTCGCGCGCAGGGCCTTCTGCCGGGCCAGCAATTCCAGGTAACGCCCCCCCAACAGAAAGAACACGAACATGTTGATGGAGTCGTAATACACATCGCCGTGGTTGGAAACTGTTGCCCACACGCTCGCGGCAAAGGCAGCGCCAATACCCAGTGCCACCGGGGTATCCATACCAACCCGGCGCAGCTTGATATCCCGCCAGGCGTTCCTGAAGAACGGGCCACAGGCATACAGAATCACCGGCAAGGTCAACAACAGACTCGACCAACGTAGCAGAGTTTCAACATCCGGTGTCAGTTCACCGTCATTGGCAACATAGGTCGGATAGGCGTACATCATCACCTGCATCATGCCCAGCCCGGAAACCGCCAGGCGCCAAAGCATGGCGCGGCGTTCCTTTTGGGCGAGCGCTTCCTGGCGTGCCGGATCGAAGGGATGGGCCCGGTAGCCGATATCGGCAATGGCCTTCAGAATCTGCGAGAGTGCAACACGACGATCATCCCACCGCACCCGTGCACGTCGTGTCGTGTAATTGACCTCGACCGCCAGCACACCGGGCAACCGGGCTACATGCTGCTCATTCAGCCAGACACAGGCGGCACAGGTAATCCCCTCCAATACCAGCGCCGCTTCCTGCTCATGCTCACCCAGCGCACGTACGAATGTTTTCTGGAACTCCGCCTGATCGTAGAGCGATAACGAATCCAGAATGTCCGGCCGCGCCTCTCTCGGCGATTCGGGCATCGAATCACGGTTCGTGTAATACGCTTCCAGGCCATTGACCACAATGGCCTCGGCTACCGCGCGACAACCCTCGCAACACATGGCCTGCGGCTGACCGCGAACAACGACCGTCAGCGCAACCCCATCGGGAATCTCCAGCCCGCAGTGGTAACAGGGATGACGGGTGGCGGGATCGGACATGTCAGTTCAGGTCGACCGGATTAACGCAGCCCGCTCGGCAACGGAAATTTAACGTCTTCAACAACGCCATCCAGATTCTGGACCGTACCCGCCCCCAAGTCGTGCAAGCGGGCAACGACCTCAGCCACCAGCACTTCAGGCGCTGACGCACCCGCCGTAATGCCAATGCGGGGTTGGTCAATGAACCAGGCCGGATCAATGTTGTCGGCCCGGTCGATCAGATACGCCTGACAACCCAGCAGTTCAGCCAATTCACGCAACCGGTTCGAATTGGAGCTGGTCACCGAACCAACCACCAGCACCAGATCACAATCGCGAGCCAGGACCCGAACCGCATCCTGCCGGTTCTGGGTGGCGTAGCAGATGTCATCTTTCTTGGGACCGACAATCTCGGGGAATCGGGCGCGCAACGCAGCCACAATCGTCGCCGCATCATCGACCGACAAAGTGGTCTGGGTCACGTACGCCAGGCGTGACGCGTCGGGCACGGTCAGCCTGGCAACATCATCAACGGTCTCGACCAGATACATGCCGCCCGAAGATTGGCCCATGGTGCCCTCGACTTCGGGGTGGCCCTTATGGCCGATCATGATGATTTCGCGCCCTTCGGCACGCATCCTGGATACCTCGACGTGCACTTTGGTCACCAGCGGACAGGTTGCATCAAAGATTCGCAATTCCCGCGCAGCGGCCTCGTCCCGAACGGATTTCGGTACCCCATGCGCACTGAAGATCAACGTTGCCCCCGGGGGAACATCCGACAGGGATTCAATAAAGATTGCCCCACGCGCCTTGAGACCATCCACCACAAACTTGTTGTGCACCACTTCGTGACGCACGTAAATCGGTGCCCCGTATTGTTCGAGTGCCCGCTCGACAATTGCAATCGCCCGCTCGACGCCGGCGCAGAATCCGCGCGGGTTGGCCAGCGTGATCGGCATAACGGTGGCTTCTGTCGTGCTCATAGCAATCCGATAATCTGTACTTCAAAACGCAGGCTCTTGCCAGCCAGCGGATGATTAAAATCCATTAGCGCATGTGTGTCATCACGTTCACGCACGAAACCGGCAAACTCAGCGCCCTCAGGTGAGGTAAATTCGACCAGTGTATTTTCCCTGAGGTCCTGACCCACCGGTAAGGCGCTGATCGCAATCCGCTGGACGAGTGCAGGATTATGCTGACCATAACCCGCTTCCGCTGGCACCTCGAAGATGGCATGCTCACCCGGCACCAGACCGACCAGACAGGCCTCGAGGTTTTCGTTCAATTCACCATTGCCCATCTGGATCGTGGCCGGCCCTAGATCGAAGGTGCTCACCACCTCCTCGCCGTCCTGAGTTGTCAGCCGGTAATGCAAGGTCAGAAAGCTGTCCGGCTGAATCTGTTGAACCTGTTCATTCATCGCTCAATTCTCCATCAGCTGCGCGACTGACACAGCACATAAAGCACGGCGCCAACGCAGACCGCGCTATCGGCCACATTAAATGCCGGCCAATGCCATCCGGCCACATGCAGATCAATGAAATCCACGACCATGCCCAACCAGAGCCGATCAATCAGATTGCCCAGCGCACCGCCCATGATCAGTGCCAAGCCGATACTGAATAGCGATTTCGGCCGCAGTGTTTTGAGTTGCCAGAAAATCCAGCCGCTGATCGACAGGGCAATGACGGCAAAGAACCAGCGCTGCCAGCCGGCATGATCGGCCAGAAAACTGAAGGCCGCTCCCGGATTGAACACCAGGACCAGATTAAAAAAGGACGTCACCGGCAAGGCTTCTCCCGGGGCAAAGGACTGCAACACCCACAGTTTGGTGATCTGATCGAACAGGATCACCCCAAAGGCCACGAGCAGACCAAATACCCGCGCGCCCGAACGGAGCGACATCGTCAGGCTCGCCGGGTCAGGCACAGGAACGTACCTCACCCACGCCATCGACGTTCGCCACACAGCGATCACACCAGCCCGGATGCGCGGCATTCTGGCCAACGCTGGCACGCTGATGCCAGCAACGTTCGCATTTCGGCTGCTGGCTGGGTGTCACCCGGATTTCCAGTGCATCACCCTCTGCCACATCGGCAGCCGAACTGATGAACACAAACTTGAGATCATCGCCCAGACTGCGCAGTGCCGCCGCATCACTGACGGGTGCCGAGACGCTCACCTCCGCCTGCAATGAGGAACCAATCGCGCCTTCACCGCGCACCATTTCCATAGCGCGGGCAACCTCGGCACGGATGGCGCGAATGCGCGACCACTTGTCGTTCAAAGCCGCCGCATCGGCAACAACCGGAAGGGGTTGAGGGGCACTGAGCATGATTGATTCGGGTGCATGCGGCATCTTCTGCGAAACCAGCGCCCAGACCTCTTCCGTCGTAAACGCCAGAATCGGCGCCATCAGGCGCAACAAAGTCTGGGTAATCAACCAGAGTGCCGTTTGTGCCGAACGCCGTGCCAGCGAATCCGGCGCGGTGGTATACAGACGATCCTTCAGTACATCAAGGTAGAACGCGCCCAGATCTTCCGAGCAGAAGTTCTGCAACGATTGAACGATGTGATGGAAGTCGTACTGATCGTAATCGGCTTCTACAGACGCCTGCAGGGCCCGTACCATTTCGAGGGCGTAGCGGTCGATTTCCAGCATCTGATCGACCGGCACAGTATCCGTTGCCGGATTGAAATCATCGGTATTGGCCAACAGAAAGCGCAGCGTATTACGGATGCGGCGATAGCCTTCCACCACACGCTTGAGAATTTCGTCGGAGATGGTCAGTTCGCCCGAGTAATCGGTATTGGCTACCCACAGGCGCAGGATCTCAGCGCCCATCTTGTCGGCCACTTCCTGCGGGTAAATGACGTTACCGACCGACTTGGACATCTTGCGCCCCTTGCCGTCGACAACAAAGCCGTGAGTGAGCAGCCCCTTGTAGGGCGCCCGGCCATCCAGTGCACAGCCGGTCAGTAAGGAGGACTGGAACCAGCCACGATGCTGGTCGGAACCCTCCAGATAAAGATCTGCCGGGAAGTCATGCTCGTTAGCATGCGAGCCCCGCATCACGTGCCAGTGGGTCGTGCCCGAGTCAAACCACACGTCCAGCGTATCTGACAGCTTGCGATACTGGTTTGCCTCGTCTCCGAGCAACTCGGCCGGATCCAACTGGAACCAGGCTTCGATGCCCGATTGCTCGACACGCCTAGCGACCTCTTCGATCAGTTGCGGTGTACGTGGGTGCAGCTCGTTGGTTTCCTTGTTGAGGAAGAACGGAATCGGTACACCCCAGTTACGCTGACGCGAGACGCACCAGTCCGGTCGATTGCGGATCATGGCTTCCAGCCGCGCGCGACCCCAGGCCGGATAGAAGTTCGTGTCGCCCACAGCCACTTCGGCCAGATGACGCAAGGTCGGCTGTCCGGGCTTGGGGGGTGTATCCATGCCGACGAACCACTGTGTGGTGGCACGGAAGATGATCGGCGTTTTATGACGCCAACAATGCGGGTAGCTGTGCTGTAGCTTCACTTCGGCCAACAGATGACCGTTGGCGCGCAGGCAATCCAGCACCTTGGGATTGGCGTCCCACACACTCAAGCCGGCCAACGCTTCTGTCGGCAACGGCAAAGTCTTTTGCAGGAAACGGCCGTCATCGCCCACCGGGTTATCAACCGGTAGCCCATATTTTTTGCCGATATTGAAGTCATCGACACCGTGCGCAGGCGCCGTGTGGACAAGGCCGGTACCCGCATCCGTCGTGACATGTTCGCCGCAGATCACCGGCACGTCCTTGGTGTAGAACGGATGACGCAGCAGCACGTGTTCCAGTGCCGCACCCGCGCATTTGCCAAGCACTTTGCCCTCAAGACCATAGCGTTGCAATGCGCCTTCGACCAGATCGACCCCAAGAATCAGATTGCCTTTGGCCGTGCTGACCAGTGCATAGTCAACGCCCGGATGAACGCTCACCGCCTCATTGGCCGGCAGTGTCCAGGGCGTGGTTGTCCAGATCACGGCAAAGGCCGGGCCATCCAGGTGATCTAACCCAAAGGCTTTGGCGACAGTAACGGCATGATTCGGGTGTACTTCAAACGCCACATCAATCGCCGGCGAATGTTTGTCTTCGTACTCCACTTCAGCTTCGGCCAGCGCCGAGCGGCAATCCAGGCACCAGTTCACCGGTTTCAGACCTTGATACAGGTAGCCATCTTCGAGCATCTTGCCCAGTGCACGGATCTCATTGGCCTCCGCACTAAAGTTCATGGTCAGGTAAGGGTTATCCCAATCACCTAATACGCCCAGGCGGATAAAGTCTTTTTTCTGACGCGCAACCTGCTCGGCAGCGTAGGTACGGCAAAGCTTGCGAACTTCATCGGCGGGCAGATTACGGCCATGCTGCTTTTCGATCTGGTGTTCAATCGGCAGGCCATGGCAATCCCAGCCCGGCACGTACTGCGCATCAAAACCACCCAGGACTTTCGAACGGACGATGATGTCCTTAAGAATCTTGTTAACCGCGTGACCGATGTGAATATCGCCATTAGCGTATGGCGGGCCATCATGCAGCACGAACCGTGGGCGACCCTTCGTGTGTACCCGGATCTTCTGATACAGACCGTTCTTCTGCCAGTCGGCAATCCAGCCCGGCTCACGCTTGGGTAAATCGCCCCGCATCGGGAAGGCGGTATCGGCCAGATTCAAGGTGGCGCGGGCAGCTTGCGCCGGATCGTTCTTGGTGTGTTCGGTCATGAGGTTACTGCACGGACGGTTGATAAGCTCGAGCCACAGGGTGTCGCTCAAAGAACTGGCGCGCCTGAGACAGGTCCTCACGGATCTGCGCCGTCAGCGCGCCGAAATCGGCAAAAGTCATCTCTTCACGCAGCTTCGCGAGAAAACGGACATCAAGATGTGCGCCGTAAAGATCACCTGCGTAATCGAAAAGATGCACTTCGAGGAGCGGCTGCTGATCACCGCCCAGCGTGGGACGATAACCGAGGTTGGCAACGCCGGCATAGCGACGGGAGGCCAACGGCACGGCAGCCCGGGTTTCATCTAGCGCCACATCCACCACAAAAACGCCCCTCAATGGCAACGGGTCGTGGCGGATGCGGACATTGGCGGTAGGTACACCGATCGTGCGACCGAGCTGCCGCCCGCGGATCACGCGACCCGCCATGGCATAGGGATAACCCAGCAAGGCCTCCGCACGATGTAGATCTCCAGTGGCCAGGGCAGTCCGGACCTGCGAGCTGGAGATGCGCTCGCCGTCCAGACACTGCGAATCCAGCGAAGACACGCTGAAGCCATAACGTTCACCCAGTGCCTTGAGCAAAGCAAAGTCGCCGGCACGACGGGCGCCAAAACGGAAGTCATCCCCAATCATGACGTGTTTGGCACGCATGGCATCCACGAGGACGATCCGGACGAAATCTTCGGGGCTCAGGCTCGCAAAGGCATCGTCAAAGCGACAAATCCGGGTTTCGTCGATCCCGGCAGCAGCCAGCGCCTCCAGTTTTTCGCGCAGGGTGTGCAGCCGTGCCGGCACTATAGCGGCCGCACCCGCCGCCTTGCGGGCAAAAAACTCCCGCGGATGCGGCGCGAATGTCAGCACCGAGGCCCGCAACCCGCGTGACTGTGCCTCAGCCCGAAGCTGACGCAACAGTGCCTGATGCCCCAGATGCATGCCATCGAAGTTGCCTATCGTGATGACCGCACCCGCATCGGCGGCAGGATGAAGGCCGCGAAATACGCGCATGAATGTGAACGGGTCTAAAACCGGTAAAGCCTTGCATTATAAAGGCTTGGCCCCTGTTTCCGGCACCAGAAACGGGGTAATCCGGCAAATTAGCCGGCACCAGGCTACCGGCACCGCCCGACGCTATGCTTAGGCCTTGTTGAAAGACGGATTCCTGGCCAGATACTGGCGGATTCCCCGCATGATCGCCTCGGCCAGCTTGTCCTGATAGTCACTATCAGTAAGACGCTTTTCTTCTTCGGGGTTCGAAATAAAGGCTGTTTCAATCAGGATCGACGGGATATCCGGTGCCTTGAGGACGGCAAACCCGGCCTGTTCAACCGCCGGTTTGTGCAAGGCATTCACGCTGCCCAGATTCGTCAGCACCGATTTGCCCAACTTCATGCTGTCGTTCTGGGTGGCGGTCTGGGTCAGATCCATCAGCGTCCTGGCCAGATGCGGGTCGGCCACCGTGAAGTTTGCCCCACCCACCTTGTCAGCATCGTTCTCCTTTTGCGCCAGATAGCGGGCAGCCGCGCTCGACGCGCCCTTTTCCGACAGCACAAAGACCGACGAACCCCGCGCCTCGGGTTTGATCCAGGCATCCGCATGAATCGATACAAAGAGATCCGCGCGGGCGCGACGCGCCTTTTGCACCCGGGTCTGCAACGGCACAAAGAAATCGCCGTCGCGCGTCAGCGCAGCTTTCATCCCCGGATCATTTTCAATACGCTCCCGCAACCGGCGGGCGATCGAGAGCGTGACATTCTTTTCCATCGAACCGCGCGAACCAATGGCTCCCGGGTCTTCGCCACCATGACCGGGATCCAGCATGATCGTCACAGCACGGGCGGATTTCTTGCCGCTACGTGCAGGCGTGGCATCAGCCTCTCTGGGCGGCGGTTCTGCCTCAACCGGAGCCCGGGCCGCTTCTGGCCTTGGGGCGTCGGTCCTGGGTTTGACTTCACCTGGATCCCGGACCGGCGTCTGCTTGCTGGTTACCAGCTGCATCAGCGGGTCCTGCGGGACCACCGGGTAGATATCCATCACCAGACGGCTTTCATAGGTACCGACCGGCGGCAGATTAAACACCTGAGGGGCAACCTCCCCCTTGAGATCCATGACCAGACGAACCACGCCGGGCTTGTAATTGGCGGCGCGCAACTGCCGGATATACGGGTCACCCGGACCGACCTTATCGCCCAGGGTCTTGAGCACACCATTCAACTCAATCCCCTCGATGTCGACCACCAGACGTTCCGGGTTGTGAACCATACTCTGGGTAAACTTGACCATGCCCCGGTGCTCGATGGTTACCCGTGTGTAATCCTCCGCTGGCCAGACGCGGACTGCCACAATGGACGATGCGGCCGCAGCCGCTAGCGCCCCGATCGGCGTGACCGATAACAGGCACAACGAACCCGCCGAGCGCAGAAAGGCACGGCGATCCGTTGATGGCACGATCTTCATGCGCCGCTTCATGGGGTTAATGCGTCCAGCAGGCGAACACCCGCCGGGGTGCCCGCATCAATGGTCATCAAGCGGCCGCCCGCCGGTGCCTCACTCAGCGTCAGGCACCAGTCCGGCGTCGGCATGCGTTGACCGGCGCGATCCGGCCATTCGACAAAGCGTAGACCGGGGCCCGCAAAATAGTCTTCAAAGCCGGCTTCGGTAAATGCATCGGGGGTCTCCAGACGGTAGAGATCAAAGTGCGCCACCGTGATATCCCCCACCTGGTAGGTCTCCAGCAGCGGATAAGTCGGGCTTTTCACCCGACCGCTATAACCCAGACCGCGCAGCACACCACGCACCAGGGTCGTTTTACCGGCGCCCAGATCGCCATGAAGGGCAATAACGAACCCCTGCTCTAAAAAACCGGAATGCAGGTAAGCCCGGGCCAGCTGCTCGCCCAGAGCTAGCGTCGATGCTTCATTCGGTAGAAAACGGGGGGCAAATCCAGACATTGGGGCAACGTATCATTCGAACCTGATTTTTACAGGTTCGAATGATAAACCGTCAGCCCACTTATCGCACGGCAGGCTTTATCGGGCAACCAGGCAATGCTGACCGCATCAGGCGGACAAAAAGTATGATGGTTGAAATCTGTAACGCTGCCAGCGGAACAAGCAAAAACCACTGCGTGGTGGTGTCAAGGATGCCCAGCGGCATAAGCGCACGAAACACGAGAAACATGCTCAGCACAAAGAAACCAACCTCAGGGCAAATTAGCGAGAAGCTAGCTGCCTGAGGAGATTTTTCTACAAGAAAGCGCCATCCATTGTTTCGCTTCATGACAGCTCGACCCAGAAAATAGAAAAATAGTTGCGCTGCAAAGAAAATAAGTAGCGTCACAGCGGGTATAAGGTTACCAACCTGCACGCCCCAGAGATGCTGGGCACCCATCATGAGGCGAAAAACTGCAATACCCAGAACGGTCGAGATCGGAATAGCTATCCAGAGCGTACCGGATGCAGCTGGCCTGACGCCATCACGAATCATCGCCGGAAACTGAGTCACGAAGTGCGACGTCGCAATAAACAGGGCGAATATGATCAGCAGCACGGCACCGACAAAACCGATACCGGCCGTGACTTTGACGTGACTCATTGCGGCAGAGGCTGAGAAACCAACGGCTACCATGGCAAACGTAAAGGCCGGAAACATTCCGGCCAGTCCGCTACCAGAACTATCAACGTTATTACCGTACAGCTCAGAGAGATGACTGGTCCAGATCGAAATAGCATCAGAACCAACCAGTGCAAATCCAATAAGTGCGAGCGGAAACAACCATTCACGGATCGACCAAAGACCCGGAACAAAGACCATGCCCAAGATGAATACAACATTTATGAACATGGCAAGCACCAATGGACGAATCATCCACTGAATACCCGCATGTGATTTCCAGAACTCACTGTACTGCCCAGATTTCTTGAACGCAGACAGCCCCTTGAGCATCCACACAACCAAAGCAATATGCGTTGTAGCCAGTAATGCAATTCCCGTCTGCAATAGACGCACTAACCCCCCAGCAACTGTTGATGTATCAGCATAAGCATTGATCGTTTCAAAGACAGGCACAGGCAATTCGGGATGAGGCGTCAGGAATAGCAGCCAGACAAACACACTGACAGTTAACCCACCTGCGCCAAGCGCTGCCAAACCATGCAGTGGAACAAAACCACAATTCTCTGCCTTCATAGCTTCACCTATTCCGTAATTGGTTGCGTCTAGTAGTAAATCTTGCAGCACCCGGGGCAAAGATGATCGACACCGGGTCGGTTCACCACGATTATCAGAAGCATCAGGAGGAAGATCACACCGATCAACGTCCACCGCCGCTTGCCATTCATCGAACTGCACCTTGTTTTTAATATATGTAAGTATATACTATAAATACGTAAACATACGGAGGGCGCCAAGAATGACTGAAACAAAACCAAACCCCAAGGGCTGGAGCCCTTATCTTGCAGGTGCTCTGGTTGGCGTTCTCGCCATCGTCTCTGCCTGGCTAACGACGATCTTGATGGGTAAAACCCTGTATCTGGGCGCATCAACAACCTTTGTTCGTGCCGCAGGCATGCTTATTGGGTCGGTCGATCCGAGCTATGTTGCTGACAATGCCTATTACATTAAGGAAAAGGTCATCATCGATTGGCAGTTCATGATGATTGTCGGCATTTTCATTGGCGCCTTTATGTCTTCCAAAATGGATGGGAGCTATAAGCTTGAAGCGGTTCCCCCCGAGTGGGAGGCGCGTTTTGGTGGGTCCGTAGCCAAGCGTGCCATCGCTTCGATCCTTGGTGGCATCGTCATGATGATGGGTGCCCGTATGGCGGATGGTTGCCCAAGTGGCCACGGCCTGAGCGGCATGATGCAAATGTCGGTCAGTTCGTATGTGGCTCTGGCTTTCTTTTTCGGCTTTGGCGCAATTGTTGCCAACCTCATGTATCGGAGCAAATAACTATGGGAATTGATCAAACATTAGGTTTAGTGACTGGCATTGGATTTGGCTTTCTGCTTCAACGCGGTCGCGTACTTCGCTTCGGCAAACAGGTCGGTGCCATGCTATTTAGAGACATGACCATCTTTAAGTTCATGTTATCTGCAATCATCGTTGGCATGTTCGGCATTCTGGTTCTATCTGACCAGGGCATCATCACGCAAAGCCACAAACCTATGAATGTGGGCGCTATTATGGTTGGCGGCGCCCTCTTTGGTATCGGCTGGGCCGTCATGGGCTTTTGCCCCGGCACGGCTGTGGGTGCGGTTGGTGAAGGCCGTTGGCATGCGGTTTTTGGCATCATCGGTATGCTCATCGGCGCAGCGGTTTACGCCCAACTTTACCCATTCTTCAAAGCCACGGTGCTTTCATGGGCCGACTTTGGAAAGATCAGTCTGCCACAGGCACTTGGTGTATCTCCGTGGGTTGTTGCAATTGGCTTCACAATCATTAGCCTGATCATGTTCCGGTTGTTTGAAAAGAAGGGGCTCTAAGCCACCCGGAAGAAAATCAATGTTGACCGCAGCAGCCGAAGGCAAAGGTTCTATTGTTCCTTAACCCTGCTGCCGGTTGCAAAAAAGGTCCGCTTTCCTGAATATGGGAACCGGACCTTTTTGCCCATGGACCATTGTTGTCATCACGGCACTCATCCCGCACAGTAAATACCTACGTACAATAAATTATCTTCGTTTTAAGCCTGACACATGATGATTACCCGCCTTATCGACCAGAGCCTGCTGGACCAGACCTGCTCAACGGCCCACGCCTCGGATCGCCGCCGTAAGAATGCCAATTTTCATCCCTCCGATGATTTTCCTGCACATCGGCTGATCAACGCCATGCAGCCCGGCTCCTATGTGCGGCCGCATCGTCACAACGACCCCAACAAGGATGAAAGTATTGTGGTGTTGCAGGGACGCTTTGGCTACCTCACTTTTGACGACCAGGGCCGAGTACTTGAAACACAGACGCTGACTGCCGGTGGGCCCGTGTACGGCGTCGATATTCCGCACGGAACAACCCACACCCTGCTGGCGCTGGAACCCAACAGCGTGTTCTTTGAAGCCAAGGCCGGTCCTTTTGTGCCCCTATCAGCCGACGAAATCGCAGCGTGGTCTCCGGCAGAGGGTTCGGCAGAAGCCGCAAGCCTGTGGCAAGCTTGGCGCGCCCGCTTTGACTGATCTGATCGCGCTCAAATCGCTGGTTACCCGGACTGCCGAGCAATTCGGTTTTACGGGGCTTCGTATTGGCCCGGCCTGCATCCCCGACGCGGCCCGTGCCCGACTGGATGCCTGGCTACACGATGGCTGCCATGGGACGATGGATTACATGGCCCGACACGCCGAGCTGCGCAAGCACCCTGAGCATCTGGTTCCGGGTGCGCTGACGGTGATCAGTGTCCGCCTGCCCTACTGGCCAGCAAACGCCAAAGCTGCCGACACGCAACTTGCTGACCGGAACATGGCGTATGTATCCCGCTATGCGCTGGGTCGCGATTACCACAAGGTAATTCGTCAGCGCCTGCAGGCACTAGCCGATCGGCTCACCGAGGTGGCCGGTGATTTCACCTATCGGGTGTTCACGGATTCCGCACCGGTTAAGGAAGTCATCCTTGCTGCCCAGGCAGGCTTGGGTTGGGAAGGCAAACATACGCTCCTACTCGACCGCGATGGCTCGTGGTGCTTTCTGGGTGAAATCATCTGTGATCTGCCGCTACCGCAAGACCCACCCGTTGCATCGCACTGTGGCGACTGTACCCGCTGTCTCGATCTTTGCCCGACCGGCGCCATTACCGCACCCTACCGGGTCGATGCCCGACGCTGCATCAGCTATCTGACCATTGAACACAAGGGCCCGATCCCCGTCGAATTCCGCAAGGCAATGGGTAACCGCATCTATGGCTGTGATGATTGCCAACTGGTTTGCCCGTGGAACCGTTTCACCCCGGAAGGTGATGCCGAGTTTCAGCCGCGCCATGGACTTGACGCTGCCACGCTGCTAGAACTTTTTGCCTGGGATGAAACAACATTTCTCACCCGCTTCGAAGGCAGCCCGATCCGGCGCATTGGCTACGAATGCTGGCAACGTAATCTTGCGGTAGCTATTGGTAATGCCACGCCTGATGCCGCGCACATCAACGCGCTCAAAAACAAAAGAGCCCAGTCAAGCCCCCTTGTACAGGCGCATATCGACTGGGCTCTGGATCAACTGACTGCTTCTGTCTGAAGCAGCCGTCACCCGCAATTTATTTGCAGTCGGTCTTGCAGCTGCTGCCGCATCCCGTACCGCAACTACCCGAGCCGCCGGTCTTGCAACCGAAGATGCTGTAAGCCGGGCAATAACGGAACAGGCCCGTCATCAGGGGCACAACGCCAATATAACCCCAGGCACCGACGTTACCGGTTGCAGCAAGGCTAATCAGCACCAGGCCCACCACGATACGCAGGACACGGTCCAGACCACCAACGTTCTGAGTCATTTTGATCTCCTTAATGAATGACAGGTTCTTTATACACTACACTTTATACTATATTATAATATATTTTTAACGGATGCCAAACCACCACCCCATAGAGGAGTTTCTCATGTCGAGCAAATCTTTCAAGACCGTGACCCAGGATCTGAGTAAAGGGCTTGCCCAATTCCGCGCCCAGGTGCCCGATGTTCAAGCCGGTTTTAGCGCTCTGCACCAGGCCAGCATGAAGGCGGGCGCACTGGATGCCAAGACTAAGGAACTGATCGCGCTGGGCATTGGCGTTGCCGCCCGTTGCGATGGCTGCATCGGCTTTCATGTGCAGGCACTGATCAAGCTGGGCTGCACCAAAGAAGAACTGGCCGAGATGCTGGGCGTCGCCGTCATGATGGGCGGTGGCCCGTCGCTGATGTACGCGGGTGAAACGATGCGCGCTTTTGACGAGTTTAACGCCTCGTAATTCCGTTAGATTTTTTTGCGCCAGATCGCCGCAAAAAAACCATCGGTATTGTGTCGATGCGGTAAGAGCTGCAAGCCGGGCAGATCATTGTTACCCCGGCTGATGGCATCCGCCGGCAGCTCGATACCCAATGCCGACAGCTGTTGTACCGGATCCACCACCTCAAAGTCCGGATGTGCCGCCGAGAAGGCCTGCTGGATGTCACCGTTCTCTTGTGTGAGCAAACTACAAGTGGCATAGACCAGCACGCCGCCCGGGCGCACCAGTGGCGCTGCGGCTGCCAGGATCTTCGTTTGCATTTCAGTCAATTCGGTAACTTGGGCGGGTGTTTGCCGCCACTTCAGATCGGGATTTCGACGCAGGGTACCGGTACCCGAGCACGGGGCATCGACCAGTACGCGATCAAACTTACCCGCCAGACGCTGGATACGATCGTCACGCTCGTGGGCAATTCGGATCGCCTGCACATTGGATAGACCAGAGCGCGCCACGCGCGGCCCCAGCTTGGCCAGCCGCTTCTCGGAAATATCGGTTGCGTACAGACGCCCTGTGTTTTTCATGAGTGCGCCCATCAGCAGCGTTTTGCCGCCGGCACCGGCACAGAAATCAAGCACCATCTCGCCCCGCTTGGGCGCCAGGAGCGCAACCAGCAATTGGCTGCCTTCGTCCTGAACTTCCATGTCGCCCTTTTCGAAGGCCGGATGGCGCTGGATAGCCGGCTTGCCCTGCACCCGCATACCCCAGGGTGAATACGGTGTTTCGGTGGCGGCAATGCCGTGTTTTTCGAGTTGGGCCAGAATCTCGGGTCGCTTTGCCCGGAGCGGATTAACCCGCAAATCGAGGGGTGCCGGTTCCAGCAGCGCCCGTGACAGTGCATCGCGATCTGGCTCAGGCATGGCAACCAGCGCTTCCTCGAGCCATGCTGGCCACTCATGTCGCACGGCGGTGGCCATCGATCCGGTCAACTCCTGGCCGGCCGCTTTGAGCCGACCAAACCACGCTGTTTCGTCTCCCTTGAGCAGGTGTTCGATTTCGCGCAGGTTACGACTTTGCAGTCGGACCAGCGCGGCCAGCACCAGGTACCGGGCTTCATGCCCCTCCGGCGGCTCGGAGCGGCCAACCACCTCACGTAGGGTCGCCAGGTGCCGCAATACGGCATAGATCAGTTCTGCCAGACGCCCCCGATCGGCATGGCCCAATTCACGATGGGTTTTGAAATACTGGGAAAGGACACCATCAGCCGGACGTTCGAATTTAAGCACCTCGGCCAGCAGGCTAATCGCCTGGGCAATCATCGGGCGCGGCAGCGCCAGCTCGGCCGGGCTTTTTGGCGTCAGCGACGGTGTGCTCTGAGGCTTACGTTTGCCTTTGGCGTCGGCCGGTTTGCGACGGGCTACATGCTTGTTCATGGGTCCTAACTCAGTGCAGGCGAGATCATCGCTGGTTGGTATGCATCGTATCCATCAACCCGGACGCTCAGGCCATCAAGGCGCAAACGCCCTTCGGCAAACCAGCGTACAGCGGCAGGATAGATCTGATGTTCGACCGCCAGCACCCGCGCGCCAAGCGATGACGGATCATCATGCGGTTGGACCTCGACCACCCCCTGGGCAATGATCGGGCCATGATCCAGTTCGGCCGTGACAAAATGCACCGTACATCCGTGAAAACGCACACCAGCATCAATCGCACGTTGATGCGTGTGCAAACCCGTAAAGGCAGGCAACAGCGAGGGATGGATATTGATCATCCGGTTTTCGTAATGCGCCACAAAGGCTGGGGTCAGTATCCGCATAAAACCGGCCAATACGACCAGACCCGGTTCAAAGGTGTCGACGGCCGCCTGCAAGGCCGCATCATAGGCTGCACGATCGGGATAATCCGCGTTGGGCACTATTGCCACAGGAATGCCCGCATCACGCGCCAGTTGCAAACCGGCCGCATCGGCCCGGTTTGAAATCACGGCCACGACAGTTGCCGGGTAACCGGGCGCAGTCGCTGCTTTCAGCAGCGCTTCCAGATTGCTACCACGCCCCGAGATCAGGACCACGCAGCGCATTTTTGCACCGGCCATGGTTTACTCGCCTGCCTTCGCTGCCGAACGGGCCTTGAAATAGGCAATGATGCCCGGCAGGATCGACAGAAAGATGATCAGCAGAATCACGGCCGTGAGGTTATTCTTGACGAACGGCATGTTCCCGAAGAGATAGCCGGCCACGGTGAGCGACACGACCCAGAGTACGCCACCCGATACGTTGTAGGTCAGAAACCGTTTGGCGTTCATCCCGCTGAAGCCGGCAACAAATGGCGCCATGGTGCGAACGATTGGCAGAAATCGGGCAATCACAATCGTTTTGGGGCCATGCTTTTCGAAGAAATCCTGCGTGTATTTGATCTTTTCTGGACTGATCAAACGGGTCCGCGTCATCAATGCCACCCCAAACCAGCGGCCGACCGAATAGTTGACGGCGTCTCCCAGAATAGCGGCCACAATCAGCAGCACCATCAGCACCGGCAGGCTCATACCCTCGGTCACACACAGGGCACCCGCCACGAAAAGCAGCGAATCGCCCGGCAGAAAGGGGGCAATGACCACACCGGTTTCCGTAAAGATGATGGCAAACAACAGGGCATAGACCCAGTCGCCGTATTGCTGCACAAAAAACACCAGGTGCTTGTCCAGATGCAGTACCAGGTCAGCAAATGCGCTCAGCCATTCCATAAGGGTCTTTCACACCCGGCAACCAGCGTGCCGGCAGATTCACAAAGACGTTATTTTAGCCGATCCCACTATAATCCCGCAGATGAACGCCAACGCCCGGCCTGACGCCCAACCCATCATTCGCGCCCTGCCTGATCATCTGATCAGCCAGATTGCCGCGGGCGAGGTCGTCGAACGCCCAGCCTCTGTGCTCAAGGAGTTGCTGGAAAACGCCATCGACGCCGGCAGCACCCGAATCCGGATTGATCTGGAAGAAGGCGGCACGCGCCTGATCCGGATTACCGACAACGGCTGCGGCATTGAACAGGGGCAGCTCGGTCTGGCCCTTACCCGCCACGCGACCTCGAAGATTCGATCTCTGGATGACCTCGAGCGGGTCGCCACCATGGGATTCCGTGGCGAGGCGCTGGCTGCCATTGCCAGCGTTTCGAGACTGATACTCATCAGCGCGGCACGGCATAGCAATCACGCCTGGCGCATCACCGCGGATGGCGAACTGACCCCTGATGCCCTCCCAAACGGCACCGTGGTCGAAATGCGGGACCTCTATTTCAATACCCCCGCCCGACGCAAGTTTTTAAAAAGCGCCGCCACTGAACAGGGACACTGCATGGAGGCCATTCGCCGCCAGGCGCTGGCCCACCCTGAAATCGGCTTTACGATCAGCCGCGACGGCAAGCAATCACACACCTGGCCGGCCGAACATGCCGAAGCGCGTATCCAGCAGGTTCTGGGTGATGATTTTCTCAAGGCCTGTCGCCCGATTGACGCGGGTAACGACCTCCTGCAACTGCGCGGCTGGGCCATGATTCCTACCGCCATCCTGTCGGAGCGTGAAGCACAACATACATTTGTCAATGGCCGTTATGTACGCGACAAGGTGATCCAGCATGCCATCCGCGAGGCCTATCGTGACCAGCTACATGGTAGCCGGCAGCCTGGCTGTTGCCTGTTTCTCACCATCGACCCCGCCCTGGTCGATGTGAACGTACACCCTGCCAAAACCGAAGTGCGCTTTCGCGATAGCCGCGCCGTCCACCAGTTCATTTACCACGCTCTCAAACAGGTACTGGCGATTAGCACCTCCGCCGCGCCACCGATTACGCTTGAGCGCATTGCAACCGCTGCAACAGGAGCGCCTGTTTTTCAGCAACCCGGCCTTGGTCTGCATCGTGCAACGCCCTACGTCGCAGAAGCATCCGCACCGTATCAGGCGCAAACGCCTACCCGTGGCCACATCAATGCGGCCATCGCCTGGCAGGCACCTACGCAGCACCCGGACTTGCGCGACGATATTCCGCCGCTGGGCTTTGCCATTGGCCAGCTCCACGACCGTTACATCGTGGCGCAAAATGCCCAGGGCATGATCCTGATTGACCAGCATGCCGCACACGAGCGCGTCCTCTACGAGAAGCTCAAAGCCAGCTGTGGCCTACAAGCCCCCGCCAAACAGCCGCTGCTGATTCCGGTATCGGTCAACGTCAGCGATCTGGAAATGGCGAGCTGGCATGAACAACCCAGCGCACTCACGGATCTGGGCTTTGAAGTATCCGAAGCCGGTCCCAACACCCTGGTCGTTCGACAGGTGCCTGCCGGGCTGGGCCGAATCGACGCGGCCACACTGATCAAGGAACTACTCCATACCTTGCAGACATCATCGGCCCAGGCCAATCTGGTGGCACGACGCGAGCGCCTGCTGGGCACCTGCGCCTGCCATGCGGCGATTCGCGGTCAGCATAGTCTGAGCCTGGCCGAGATGAATGCACTCCTGCGCCAGATGGAAGTTACCGAGCGTGCCGATCAGTGTAACCACGGCCGGCCGACCTGGATTCTGGTGGATCTGCCGGCCATTGACGCGCTCTTCCTCCATGGCCGCTGAGCGTAACACGACCGGCACGCTACCTCCGGCGATCTTGCTCCTTGGCCCTACCGCCAGCGGCAAAACCGATCTGGCACTCGCGCTAGCAGATCGCTACCCGGTTGATCTGATCAGCGTCGACTCGGCGCTTGTTTTCAAAGACATGAATATCGGCACGGCCAAACCCGATGCCGAGACATTGCACCGATATCCGCACGCGCTCGTTGATCTCATCACGCCTGAAGAAAGCTATTCGGCGGCCCGCTTCCGCGAGGACGCACTCCAGGCGATGGCCGCGAGCACGGCCGGAGGCCGAATCCCGCTACTCGTTGGCGGCACCATGCTCTACATCAAGGCCTTACTGGAAGGTCTGTCGGATCTCCCACAGGCTAATGCCGAGTTACGTGCCGAACTGGATACCCGTGCCCAACAACACGGTTGGCCGACACTTCATGCCGAGCTCGCAAAACTCGACCCCGTTACCGCGGCACGTCTCGCGCCCAATGATTCACAACGCATTCAACGCGCGCTGGAAATCTGTTTGATCAGCGATCGACCTGCTTCGGCACTCTATGCCGAGCAGCAGCAACAGAACGCACCGCCCTATCGCTTTCTGTCGCTGGCGCTCCTACCGAGTGATCGCGTATGGCTGCACGAACGTATCGCCTTGCGTTTCAAACTCATGCTGCAACAAGGCTTCGTTGATGAAGTAGCATCGCTGCGCGCCAAATACACGTTGCATGCCGACCTACCTTCGATGCGTTGTGTCGGCTATCGCCAGGCATGGGACATGCTCGAAGGCACATTACCGGCTAACGAACTGGAATCGCGCGGCATTTACGCCACACGCCAACTGGCGAAACGCCAGATCACTTGGCTGACCAACTCGATTAGCCACGAGGCTTTTGACTGCCTCCAAAACAACAACGCCGACCTCATCGGTCGGCGCGTTGATGAATTTCTGACAAGCTGATTAAACGACGATGGTTGGCGCTTCGCCCGGTTGACTGGCGCGGATCACGCCAATGCGGCTGACCTTTTCACCACTTTCTGCCAACACTTTCGTCACCGCATCGGCATTTTCCGGAGCGACCACGATGACCATGCCAATGCCACAGTTGAACACGCGGTGCATTTCATCATCAGCGACACCACCTGCCTGCTGCAGCCAGTTAAACAGGGACGGTCGCTCCCAGCTGTTTCGCTGGATTTCGGCCGTAAGACCCGCCTGCAGAATACGCGGTACGTTTTCGGTGATGCCGCCCCCGGTGATGTGCGCCAGTCCCTTGATCGCACCTGGTAGCGCAGCAAAGGCCGCGAGGACGGATTTGACGTAGATACGCGTCGGCGCCATGACCAGATCGCCCAGTGTCTGCTCGTCGAGCATATCCGTGGGCTTGGCACCGCTACGCTCGATGAT
>JBFYKG010000085.1:0-5376 GCA_041311015.1 Rhodocyclaceae bacterium
CCTTGGCCTTCAAGGCCGGCAAAAGCCCCGACGCGCTGGAAGCCTATATTGCGAGCTGTCGTACCCCGGCCTCTTTTGCCGAATTTATCGGGGCGCTACTTCAAACCGACTACTGGGCGGGCCGTGCTTTACCCGATCCAGCCCTCAAAACCGCTTGCCTGGGCCTGGCGGCAGCTATAGATGTAGCGGCGCATGGGGTGGACGAGCCGGCCTACCATTGTCGCCGGCACTTTAAAGAGGTCTGCCTAGGGCTCAGCCTGCTGCTGGCTGGTGCCGGGTGGCCGATCAGCGACGAAGACGCCTGGATCCTGCTGCTGGCGGCCATTGGCCACGATTACGGCCACGAAGGGCGGCCGAATCACCGTTTTGGCGAGCTGGAGGAAAAATCCTGCGGTCTGGTAGCCGACTACCTGCAGCGCCACCCCGGGGTAGATGTTGCGGCGCAAGAGCGGGTCGCCGCGCTGATCCGGGCCACTGAGCCCAGCTTATATTCGGCGGTCACCGGGCCCTATGCTGCCGGCGCCGACCTATCGACCCTCGAAACCATGAAAATTTTGCTGGTCGAGGCCGATCTTTTTGCAAGCATGCTGCCAGAATATGGCATTCTTCTGGGCAACTGGCTTTCAGAGGAATTCAGGGCAGAGGCCCCCCAGGTGGCGCAAGTGATTGCATCGCCCGCGGGCCGGCTCGGTTTCCTCAAGGCGCACCCTTACGTATCACCCAATTCAAAGGCGCTGAACTTCGGTTCGGTCATTGAATCGGCTGTTGCAAAATCTGGCTAATTTCACCACGACGAACACCATGGAAGACACCAAAAAGCTGATCCGCCACCTGAGAAAACTCTTCCTGGCACTGGTGCTGGGTGACATCATTGTCGCCGCTGCTATCTGGCATCTCTCGGGCACGCCCTTTGGCTGGGTCGATTACTCGCTCAATGAAACCTCCGAGATCACCATCGGCCGCATTCTGGCCGTACTTCAGTTTGTACTGATCGCCGGCACCTTTGATGTGCTGATCCGTCGTGCCTGCCTGATCCATAACCTCACATCGAGCAGTTCGCGCATACCGAACCTGATGATTCTGCTGTTCAGCGTGGCCTGTTATGGTTTCTTCGGCCTGGCCGGTTTTGTGCTGCTCTACGACTACTCGATCAAGGCCCTGATCGCCGGCTCCAGCGCCATCGGCCTGGGTGTGGCCTTTATGGCCAAAGACTTCATTCACGAAGCGATTGCCAGCGTACAGATCCAGTATGACCGTCTGTTTACGATTGGCGACTGGATCTCCATGGGCGATAAGGATGCTTATTGCGTGGTGGATATTGAGCGGCGCTTGGTTACGCTGCGCACGCATGAGGGCGATACGGTCAAATTCCCTAGCACCAAGTTTCTGTCGGGCGGCATTCGTAACCTGAGCCGTGCTGAAACGGGCTGCAGCCGCACGATCTTCTTCCAGATCGACCCCAAGTACCGCCACGAAAAGATTCTGGCCATCATGGATCTGGCGGCCAAATATGTGGTCAAGAACAATCCGGTCTTCTACAACCGCTTCTCGTCCAGCGTCAATGGCTTTGCGGTGGGCAGCATCACCTACCGGATTAAGTACTTCTGCCAGCCGAGCGCTGCGCCTAACAATACCAACATGACCATGTACATGGCGGTGCTGAAGTTCCTTAATGCGGCCTCGATCTGTCTGGAGTCGTCGATTGCGGTTTCCCAGCTAAACGACACGGTGGACCAGACCCGTCGCCTGCTGGATATCCGCAATCACAGCGTGCTCAAGGTGCTGAGCCTGGAAGAGATCCAGACGCTGGCCGGCAAGGTGGCGTTGTGCGAGTTCCGTGCGGGCGAAACGATCCTGCGCCACGGTGATTCGGGCGACAGCATGTTCTTTATCTTCGAGGGCAGCCTCGATATCCAGATCCCCAAAGAAAACGGCGAGAAGAGCTCAGTGGCTACCTTGTGGCCGGGCGACTGCGTGGGCGAAATGTCCATGCTGACCGGCGAGCCACGTTCAGCCGACGTGATTGCCATCAACGACGTGCTGCTGCTGCAGGTGACCAAGGCCGAGCTGCAACCTATCCTGACCAATAACCCCGGTCTGGTCGACAAGTTGTCGCGCATCCTGGCGGAGCGCAAGGTGGCGAACCAGAAGCACCTGAATGGTGCAGATGCCGAGGCCGAAACCGCCCAGGAAACTAAGACCATCGCCAAGCGGATCATTGGTTTCTTTGCTCTGGGCCTAAAGGCCGACATTTAGGCCTTTTTGATAAGTAATCCGGTGATATAGTTCCAGAAGTCTTTTTTAGTCCAACCTTTCAGCCATTTACCCTCGGTGGTCGATCATGAGCCTAAAGCAATCGTTTTATAAAATGAACCTGAGATCCAAGCTGCTCATCGGGTTTACGCTAATTTTCCTGTTTGCTCTGACCATCGCAGGGATGGGCGCTTCCAACGTCATCAAGCTGGAAGATAAGCTCCAGAACATGTACGAGAAGGATCTGATCGGTGTGGGCATCAGCCGAAGTCTGACGCGTACCGTGAACCAGATTGCACGAAATGTGAACCGCTACATCCTCGCAACGGGCTTTAGTGATCCGGATAGCCGTAAAGAAGCCTTGCATGAGATTGAAGAGCTCGAAAAAGAGTTTTTTGACAATACCCAAAAGCTGAAAGCCACGATCATTCGTCCGGAAGGCAAGGCGCTGGTTGATGCCATGGAGCCACTCGCCAAGAAATATATTGCCGAAGTTTCAGAAATTGAAAAGCTGGCCAATTCAGCCGGCGGTGCCCAGGCTGCCTACAAGTTCACCATGAGCAAGGATTATCAGGACACGGTGAAGGAATTGACAGCGTCGATTCGCGAGATTTCCAAACAAAAAACGCATGCCGCTGAAGAAGGCTTCCATATCGCGATCGATTCAGCGAATCATGCCCTGATTGCGATTGGTGTGGCGCTGGCCATTTCCATGGTGCTTTCTATTTTTGTAACGATTCTTGTCACCAAATCAATTAGTGGTCCGCTGGGTGGTCTGGAAAAGTCACTGAACGATCTGGCCAATGCCAAGCTGGATACCGTGGTACCGGGTACGGAACTGACGAACGAAGTGGGCGCTATGGCCAAGTCGGTCGCGGCGCTGCAGGTCAGCCTGCAAGAAGCCGATGCGTTGGCCCAGATTGAAAAGGCCAATGTGATCAAGGCGCAGGAAACGACTAACGAAATCGCTGCCGTGATTGCTGCGGCAGCGGGCGGTGACTTCAAGGCGTCGGTGGGCCTGGAAGGCAAGGACGGCTTCTTCCTCGACATCGCCAAGCAGGTCAACACGCTGATTGAAACAGCGCGTGAAGCCTTCCAGTCGATTTCGGTGAGCGCGACCAATCTATCGGCGGCTTCGGAAGAATTGTCGGCGCTGAGCTCGCAGATGAGCGCGAACGCTGAAGAGACCTCGGCCCAGGCCAGCTCGGCGGCATCGGCTGCTACCCAGGTGAGCGGCAACATGCAGTCCGTGTCGACCGGCGTGGAAGAGCTGAGCGTGGCGATCCGCGAAATTTCGTCGAATGCGATGGAAGCCTCGTCGATTACCGGTCAGGCCGTCAAGGAGGCCAAGCAGACCTCCGACACCATGGCCAAGCTGGATCAAAGCAGCCAGGAAATTGGCAACGTGTCGAAAGTGATTTCGTCGATTGCCGAGCAGACCAACCTCCTGGCACTCAACGCAACGATCGAGGCGGCCCGTGCCGGTGAATACGGTAAGGGCTTTGCGGTGGTCGCGAATGAAGTGAAAGAGCTGGCCCGCCAGACCTCCAAGGCGACCGAAGAGATCATTGGCAGCATCGCAACGATTCAGCAGGACATCTCGGGTGCGGTCAATTCAATTGCGGCCATTTCGTCGAGCATCGTCAAGATCAACGATATTTCCAGCATCATCGCCAGTGCGGTAGAAGAGCAGGCAGCCACGGCCAATGAAATTGGTCGGACGGTGTCTGAAGCGGCCAGTGGCAGTAATGAGATCGCCAAGAACGTCGAGTGTGTCTCGTCGGTTTCGGTCAATTCGACCGAAGGCGCCTCAAATACCCAGCAGGCTGCGCATGAGCTATCTAAGATGGCCAGTGAGCTGCAGACCATGGTACAGCGCTTCAAGATCTGATCCGTTTAGCCCAAGCCATCAGCTCACTGCGTTATGCAACTCGACGATCAAATTCTTGACGAGTTTCTGATCGAAGCCGAGGAGATCTTTGATCAACTCGACATCGACTTCGTCAAGCTCGAGAGCGCACCGGAAGATAAAGCCCTCATCGGTAATATCTTCCGGGCCATGCATACCCTGAAAGGTAGTAGCGGCTTCTTCGGCTTTGTGCGTATCGAGAAAGTGGCACATGCCAGCGAGTCGTTGCTGAGCAAGCTGCGTGATGGCACCTACGTGATTGATGTCGCCATTACCAATGCGTTGCTTAATGCCATGGATTGTTTGCGTGGCATTGTGACCCAGATCCGCTCAGCCCGGGTTGAGCCCGCGGGGGATGACACGGCATTGGTGGATCAACTGCAGGCGATGACCGAAGGCGGCAGTGGGGCAGCTCCGGCAGTTGTGTCTGCGGTACCGGCACCCGCACCTGCAGAAGTGGCGGCCGAGGTGCTGGTGGAAGCCGTGGCCGAGGTGCTGACGGCACCTGCGGCACCCGCAGAGGCTGCGTTGCAGGCTGAACCTGTTGCAGATAGCACACCGGTGTCAACAGCCCAAGTTCCGGCAACGATGCAGGCTTCGGGCGGTGAGCTTCGTGCGCCGGAGACGTCCAAGGATGCGGCCGGCGAAAAGAATCATGATTTCGCGGCGCCGATCAAGGTCAACGTCGATCTGCTCGATAACCTGATGAATCTGGTCAGCGAGATGGTGCTGGCTAGAAACCGACTGCTCTCATTTGCCAAGAGCAGCTATGACCTGAGCTTCCTGAATACGGTTCGCAGTATTGATGTGATTACGATGGGCCTGCAAGAGCGCATGATGATGACGCGCATGCAGCCGATCAAGAATATCTGGTCGAAGTTCCCGCGCCTGGTGCGCGATGTGGCGCAAGAAACCGGTAAGCTCGTCGAGCTGGTCCAGATTGGCGCCGAAACTGAACTGGATCGGACGTTACTGGAATCGATTCGCGATCCCATGACGCACATCATCCGCAACAGTATTGACCACGGCATCGAGACTCCGGACGTTCGCCAGCAAAAGGGCAAGAATCCGACGGGCACCATTACGCTAAATGCCTTCCACGAGAAGGGTATGATCGTGGTTGAACTTGGTGACGATGGTGCGGGCGTCAATATTCCGCTGGTTGCGCAGAAGGCGGCCCAGATGGGGCTGGTGGCCCAAGAAAAGGTGAGCCG
>JBFYKG010000020.1:0-20319 GCA_041311015.1 Rhodocyclaceae bacterium
GTTTCCGCGTTCGTGGCAGCGGCAGCATCAAGCGCGGCCACGCATTCAAGCGCCATATTCTGACCAAGAAGACGACCAAGTCCAAGCGTCAGCTGCGTGGTCCGGAAACCCTCAACGCCTCGGATGTAGCAGCTGTCCGAGCCATGTTGCCCTACGCATAAGGAGAATAAATAATGCCTCGCGTAAAACGTGGTGTAACAGCACGCGCTCGTCACCAGAAAATCCTGAAGCTGGCCAAGGGTTACCGCGGCCGTCGCAAGAACGTATACCGTATCGCCAAGCAGGCGGTGATGAAGGCCGGTCAGTATCAGTACCGTGACCGTCGTCAACGCAAGCGTCAGTTCCGTACCCTGTGGATTGCACGTATTAACGCGGCTTCGCGTGAACTGGGTCTGACCTACAGCCGTTTCATGAACGGTCTGAAGAAGGCCTCGATCGAAGTCGATCGCAAGGTGCTGGCTGACCTGGCCGTGTTTGACAAGCCGGCGTTTGCCCAACTGGCAAACCAAGCTAAGGCAAGCCTCGGTCTGTAAGCTACGATCGGTCCGAAAAAGGAGGCGCAACGCCTCCTTTTTTTTCGGATCATCCGTAAAGCACAGCGCGCTGTTTTTTACCGATGTTCTGAAAGTATTCACCTGAGGTTGACTATGTCATCGCTGAATCCCGAAGCCCTCCTGTCCGAGTTGTCGGATGCGCTGGCCGCCGTTAAAGACGGCGATGCCCTGGAAGTCACCAAAGCGCGTTATCTGGGCAAGAGCGGCATCGTGACGGAAGCGCTGAAAGGGCTGGTCAGCCTGCCCGTGGAAGAACGTAAAGAAGCCGGTGGCAGAATCAATAAGATCAAGGCCCAGATGGAAGCGGCCATCAACGCGCGTCGTGAGGCTCTGAAAGAAGAGCAGCTCAATGCCCGTCTGGCTGAAGAGGCGCTGGATGTGACGCTGCCGGGGCGTGGTGTGGCGCGTGGCGGCCTACACCCGGTCACGCGCAGCCTGCAACGTATCGAAGGCCTGTTTGCGTCAATGGGCTTCTCGGTGGCCGAAGGCCCCGAAATCGAAACCGATTATTTCAACTTCACCGCGCTCAATACCCCGGACGATCACCCGGCGCGCTCGATGCACGACACCTTCTACCTGAAGGATACGCAGGGCAACGTGCAGACGGATGTGCTACTACGGACGCATACGAGCCCGATTCAGGCGCGCTACATGCAGAATCATGTCGCGACCTATGGCGGTAAAGAAGGCATGCCCGAGATCCGCATCATTGCGCCGGGTCGCGTGTACCGCGTGGATTCGGATGCGACGCACTCGCCGATGTTCCATCAGGTCGAAGGCCTGTGGGTCGGCGAGCATGTCACCTTCGCGGGCCTGAAGGGCGTGATGATCGACTTTTTGCATCAGTTCTTCGAAACCGATGATCTGAAGGTGCGTTTCCGCCCCTCGTTCTTTCCGTTCACCGAACCGTCGGCAGAAATCGACGTCGCCTTTGGTGAGGGCCCGCTCAAAGGCCGCTGGCTGGAAGTGGCCGGTTGCGGCATGGTGCATCCGAACGTGCTGAGTGAAGCAGGGATCGATCCGGAACGTTATGTCGGTTTTGCCTTTGGCATGGGGCCAGACCGTCTGACCATGCTGCGTTATGGCATCAACGACCTACGCCTGTTCTTTGAGGGCGACATCCGTTTCCTGAATCAGTTCGCTGCCTGAGTGGCGCTGTATTCACGTTAAGTTTTCGCGAAAGACTTCAAGTATGAAATTCTCGGAATCCTGGCTGCGTCAGTTCGTCAATCCGGATCTGTCCTCCGAAGCGCTGGCCGAGCTGCTCACCATGGCCGGTCTGGAAGTGGAAGAGCGGGGCCCGGTCGCGCCACCGTTCAATAACGTGGTGGTCGGTCATGTGTTGTCTGTCACCAAGCATCCGGATGCCGATCGCCTGAACGTATGCGAAGTCGATGCGGGCGAAGGCGCACCGCGCCAGATCGTCTGTGGTGCCAGTAATGTGGCTGCCGGCCTCAAGGTGCCCTGTGCACTGCCGGGCGCCGTATTGCCGGGTGACTTCAAAATCAAGGAAGCCAAGGTGCGTGGCGTGCCTTCGGCCGGTATGCTGTGCGCTGCCGTGGAACTGGGTATGGCCAAGGAAAGCGATGGCCTGATGATTCTGGCGGCCGATGCCCAACCCGGGACATCCTTACGCGATCTGCTGGGTCTCGACGACATCTGCATCGAGCTCAAGCTGACACCGAACCGCCCGGATTGCCTCGGCTTGCTTGGCCTGGCGCGTGAGGTCTCAGCACTAACCAATACGCCATTCCGTACACCAGATATCAAAGCCGTTGCACCGACCCATCAGCAAACGCTGCCCGTCAGTATTGAAGCCGCCGATCTATGTGGCCGCTTTACGGGTCGCATCATCAAGGGCGTTAATGCCAAAGCGCCAACACCGGCCTGGATGATTCAGGCTTTGGAGCGTTGCGGCCTGCGCTCAATCAGTGCGCTGGTCGATATTTCCAACTACGTGATGCTGGAGCTGAATCGGCCGAATCACGTGTTCGACCTGAACAGCGTTCAGGGCGGGCTCACCGTGCGTTGGGCTAAGCCTGAAGAAGCGCTCACGCTGCTGGGTGGCAATGAGGTGTCACTCGATCAACGGTTCGGCGTGATCGCCGATACCAACGGCGCTATCAGCCTGGCCGGCATCATGGGCGGTGAGCGCACCGCTTGTAGGGATAACACCACCGATGTGTTTGTGGAAGCCGCTTACTGGCTGCCCTCAGCGATTCAGGGGCGCAGCCGCTGGCTGACACTCAATACCGATGCGGGCCATCGTTTCGAGCGGGGTGTGGATTTTGCCGATACCGTTACCGGGGTTGAGCGCATCACCCAACTGATCCTTGATATCTGCGGCGGCCAAGCGGGCCCGGTTGTTGATCAGGTAACGGCCTTGCCAGAGCGCCAGCCCGTCAAGGCCCGCTTTGAGCGCATCCGCAAGGTGCTGGGTATTGCGCCGACTGATGCCGAGATCACTGCCATCTTCGAGCGTCTGGGTTTTCAACCCAAGGTAGCCGATGGCGGCGTTGTGATTGTGCCGCCCAGTTGGCGACATGATCTGGAAATCGAAGAAGACCTCGCCGAAGAAGTCGCCCGCGTGATTGGTTACGACCATATTCCGGCGAAGCCGCCCGTCGGCCCGATGAGTATGCTCGGCCAAACCGAAACGCAACGGCCACTGCGTGCGCTGCGCGACACCCTGGTCGAACGCGGTTATCAGGAAGTGATCAATCTTGCTTTTACGCCGGAAGCCTGGGAACAGGATTTTGCCGCCAATGCGACACCGGTCGAATTGGCCAACCCGATTGCCAGTCACCTTTCGGTGATGCGCTCTTCGCTGATCGGTGGGTTGATCAACACACTGATCCACAACCAGCGCCGGCGTCAGCCGCGCCTGCAGATTTTTGAAACGGGCCGGGTTTTTGAGCGGGCGAATGCGCCTGTGGCAGGGCAGGTCGATGGTTACCGCCAGACCCTGTGTCTAGGTGGCCTGAGCTGGGGCGCAGTGATGCCGGAACAGTGGGGCGCGAAAACGCGCTCGGCTGAATTTTTTGATATCAAGGCTGATGTCGAAGCGCTCAATCCTGCTGGCAGCCTGCGTTTTGAGGCCGCTGCGCATCCGGCTTTTCACCCCGGTCGTTCGGCCCGGATCTACCGTGATGGGCAGCCGGCTGGCTGGCTGGGCGAGTTGCATCCGCGCTGGGTACAGAAATACGAGCTGGAATCGGCGCCGATTCTGTTTGAACTGGATATCGATGCGCTGACACCGGCCAAGGTGCCCGGCTATATCCCCGTGTCATCTTTCCCGATCGTGCTTCGCGACCTGGCTGTGGTGGTGGATGCCGCCAAACCGGTACAGCAGTTGATCGACCAGCTCTGGCAGGGGGCGCCCGAGGTGCTCCGTGATATCCAGCTTTTTGACCAGTATCAAGGCAAAGGCGTTGCGGACGGGGCAAAAAGCCTTGCCTTCCGCTTTACCTTGCAGGATACTCAATCCACCCTTGAGGATCAGAAGGTTGATGCGGTCATGGCGCAATTGCTGGCCCGTCTTTCCGCCGCTGGCGCTACCCTAAGATCCTGAAAAAACGATAGAATTGCCGTACGAACTTGAACAGGGTAGGTGTTTGAACCTGCGCTGTGTTTTTCCGAAAGACCTGCATCATGACCACACTGACCAAGGCTGAAGTTTCCGACATCCTCTTTGAGAATCTCGGCCTCAACAAGCGCGAATCGAAAGATATGGTTGAAGCCTTCTTCACCGAGATCGCCGATACGCTGACTGCCGGCCAGTGGGTCAAGCTTTCGGGCTTTGGCAACTTCCAGCTGCGTGATAAACCGCAACGTCCGGGCCGCAACCCGAAGACCGGCGAAGAGATTCCTATCTCCGCACGTCGTGTCGTGACTTTTCATCCCAGCCAGAAGCTCAAGGATGAAGTTGAGCGTGTACAGAAGTCGGGCCGTAACTGATCCGCATCTGTAGAACATCATGACCGATCTATTCAGTCAGCCGGTACAACCGGACGCCGCAGCGCCGGTGTCATCTGCGTTGCCACCGATTCCTGCCAAGCGTTACTTCACCATCGGTGAAGTCAGCGACCTGTGTGGCGTCAAGTCACACGTGCTGCGTTACTGGGAGCAGGAGTTCACCCAGCTCAAGCCACTCAAGCGTCGTGGCAACCGCCGTTACTACCAGCATCATGAAGTGCTGCTCGTGCGTCGCATCCGCGAGCTCCTCTACGATCAGGGTTACACCATCCATGGGGCCCGTATCCAGCTGAGCCACCCCACAGGTAATGGCAGTGCCAATGGCCATGCCAACGGGCTCGCTAATGGCGCAATCTCTGCCGAGGCAATCACCCAGGCGCCTCAGGCCGCACAACCGGCAATGCCGGCAGACCTCAAGGCCAAGCTGCAAGACATCATTGACCTTCTTACCCCCTGAGTTGTCATTGAGCCGGCAACGTTATTGCCGTAGAATAGCGCCCTCGTCGGCGTGTAGCGCAGCCTGGTAGCGCACTTGTCTGGGGGACAAGGGGTCGCAGGTTCGAATCCTGTCACGCCGACCAATAGATTCAATGAATTAGCCAACCTTTCTGGTTGGCTTTTTTATTTGAGTTGGCACTATGCGGCCCTTGAGTCGATGATTTCTTTGTAAATTCCCACAATATTAAATTGGGTAAAATTATTTCTTAAAAGATCGGGTCGGCACGATTAAATAAGAAATTCTTGTTATTTTATTTTTCAGGTATTAGAATCACCCCATCGGCTTTTTAAAAGTCGCCCAGTCTAATTAAACTGCATTAATCCGGAGATAAAAATGGATTTGTCGAATCTGAATGTTGATCAATTGAAAGACCTGCTGAAGAAGATCCCGAGCGAGATCAAGCGCCGTGCCGAAGAGGCTGGCAGCGCGGCCCGTGAGGCAGCCATTGATAAGCTGAAGGCAATTGCCCGTGAACACGGTTATTCGCTGGAAGAGCTGACCGGCACTAAAAAGGCCCGAAAATCGTCGGGTGCCCGTAAGCCGGTTGCTGCTAAATACGCCAACCCGTCGAATTCGTCGGAAACCTGGACCGGTCGTGGCCGTAAGCCGCTGTGGGTTCAGGCTGCGCTGAATCAGGGCAAGTCGCTCGAAAGCCTGCTGATCCGTTAATTAAGGATTATCGCTGCCCTAAAAGGAGGTCTTTAGAGACCTCCTTTTTTATTGCCGGATTTTGGAAATTGAACCGCAGTGAATGCGGCGCCTTGCGGTATCCTTATGCCCACTATGACGCTACTTCTTTCTAACGATGACGGCTATTTCGCAACAGGGTTGCGGGTGCTACACGATGCCTTGTTGCCGTTAGGAAAAATTGATGTGGTGGCGCCGGAGCGCGACCGGAGCGGCGCCAGTAATTCGTTGACCCTGGATCGCCCGTTGACGCTGCGTACGGCGCCGAATGGTTTTAAGTTTGTGAACGGCACGCCGACGGATTGTGTTCATCTGGCGGTGACCGGGTTGATCGAGCCCCTACCTGATCTGGTCGTGTCGGGCATCAATCACGGCGCCAACATGGGTGACGATACGGTCTATTCGGGTACGGTGGCGGCAGCGACCGAGGGCTACCTGTTGGGCGTGCCGTCGATGGCGATATCGCTGGTAGGTAAGGAAGCCACCCATTTCAAATCAGCCGGACGTATTGCCCGGCAACTGGGCGAGATGCTCTTGGCCAAACCTTTTGGTCAGGCGGTGCTGCTCAACGTCAATGTGCCCGATCTGCCCTTTGAAGAGATCCGTGGCTTCAAGGTGACCCGGCTGGGTAAGCGGCACAAGGCAGAGCCGGTGATCAAGACAACCAACCCGCGTGGCGAGGTCGTTTACTGGGTTGGCCCTGCCGGTGCGGCACAAGACAACGGGCCGGGAACCGATTTTCATGCGGTGGGCGAGGGCTATGTGTCGATTACGCCGCTACGTCTGGATCTGACGCATACCGATCAGCTGGATGCCGTGCGCGCCTGGCTTGGGTAAGCGATGAGTCGCGCTGCACTCGGGCAGGGGATGACATCGGCGCGCACCCGGGCACGGATGGTGGAACGTCTGCAGCAGCAGGGCATTACCGACAAGGGTGTTCTGGCAGCGATCAATAAGGTCGAGCGTCATCTTTTCGTTGACGAGGCTTTTGCGCACCGTGCCTATGAAGACACCGCGCTCCCCCTGGGTCTGGGTCAGACGATTTCGCAACCGTTTATTGTGGCGCGCATGATCGAATGTCTGCGGGCCGATGATCGGCCCCTAGGTAAAACGCTGGAGATTGGTACCGGTTGTGGCTACCAGGCAGCCGTGTTGGCTGGGTTGACCAAGGAAGTGTATTCCGTGGAGCGTCTGGCCGGGTTAATCGATCGGGCCAAGGTGAATCTGCGGGCGATCAAGTGTTTCAATGTGCGGCTCAAGCATGGCGATGGCTACCTGGGGATTCCGGAAGCAGCGCCGTTTGATTCGATCATTCTGGCCGCCGCCACGCCGAAGGTGCCCGATGCCCTCTTACAGCAAATGGCGGTTGGTGGCAGAATGGTCATGCCGTTTGGTGCCTGCACCGAATCGGCGGTACAGCGAATGCTGGTGATCGAACGGACAGAAAGTGGCTGGAACGAGCAGCTGCGTGATCCGGTCAAATTTGTTCCGATGTTGCCGGGTGTGGAATGAGGCAAGTGGTGAGAAACGTTTTTCTGGGTCTGTTGTCGCTGCTTCTGCTGGCGGGTTGTACATCGTTAAGCCGCGCGCCGGTGGATGATGGCAGTAAGAGTGCGACTGCCTCGCCGTACCCGCCGTTGCCCAAGGATTGCACGCAGACCTGGACGGTCAAGCGGGGGGATACCCTAATTGGCATCGCGCTGAATACGGGAGCGGATTATCGCGATATTGCTGCGATGAACCAGTTGGCCGATATCAACAAGATTCAACTTGACCGCACGTTGTGTGTGCGTCGGAGTGCGCAGAAGTCGAAGAAGCCGGCGGCAGAGCCACAAACAACCGCTAAGGCTGACCAGCCGAACAAGGACACAGGCAAAGCCGCAGCCATGAAGCCGGTGGAAGAGATGCCGAGCACATCGGCAGCAACCAATGCGGCCATGGCAGATGGCATCAAGTTTGCGTGGCCAGCGAAAGGCAAGGTGGTTGCCAGCTTTAACGAATCGTCGAACAAGGGCATCAACATTGCCGGCAAGATGGGCGAGCCGGTGGATGCGGCAGCCGATGGCAAGGTGGTCTATGCCGGCTCCGGGCTGCGTGGTTATGGCAACCTGGTGATTGTGAAGCACGATGGCAATTACCTGACGGCCTATGCCCATAACAGCAAGATTCTGGTCAAGGAAGGCGATGCGGTTAAGCGTGGACAGCGCATTGCTGATATGGGGGACAGCGATGCCGATTCGGTGATGCTGCACTTCGAAGTCCGTCGACAGGGTAAGCCGGTGGACCCCATGAAGTTCATGGCACAGCGCGGGACGTGAAAAAGATCCCGCGCCGATCCGACATCCCAGCGCAGTACGCGGGTTCGGACGGTGCGGATCGCGATGATGACGTTCGCATAAATTCGCCTCTGGATGCGGCAGGCTTTGATGCGAATGTGCCCACCGAGCCGGATGATGCGGTGCTGGCCAGCCTGGGAGACGCCGACCGGGTGCTGGCGGACGCCGAGATTGAGCACCTGCGCGTAGAAGCCAGCGCGGATGTGACGCAGAAGTATCTCAACGAGATCGGCAAGCACACGCTGCTGACCGCTGACGAAGAGCTGGCGCTGACCCGTCGGGTGCGGGAGGGCGATTTCGCTGCACGCCAGGAAATGGTGGAGCGTAATCTGCGCCTGGTCGTGTCGATTGCTCGACACTACATGAACCGCGGCCTACCGTTGCTCGATCTGATCGAAGAGGGCAATCTCGGCCTGATGCATGCGCTGGATAAATTTGATCCGGAGCGCGGCTTTCGTTTTTCTACGTATGCATCATGGTGGATCCGTCAGGGGATCGAGCGGGCTGTGTTGAATCAGGGACGCCTGGTGCGGTTGCCGGTACATCTGGTGCGCGACATGAATGCGGTTTACCGTCACCGCCGCCAGTTTGTGATGGCCCATGGCCGTGAGCCCAGTCTGGACGAGCTTGCCGCTCTTGCAGACAAGACACCTGACGTGGTGGAACAGTTGCTGCGTCGTAATGACCAGGTCCGCTCACTGGATCAGCCGCTCGAGGCCGGGTCAGATCAGACGCTCGGCGAGGTAGTGCCCGATGAACAGGGCGACGACCCGCACGAATCCTTTGCCAGTTCAGAATCGGTCACGTTGCTCTTGGCCTGGGTCGATATGCTGCCAGAGCGCCAGCGGCAGGTGATCGAACGCCGCTATGGATTGCGCGATGGTGAGCCGGAAACACTGGAGGCGATTGCGGCCGATTTGCAGCTGACGCGTGAGCGGGTTCGTCAGATTCAGGCCGAAGCGCTGACGCGCCTGCAGGGCATTGTGCGCGGGCGGCAGTTGACGCCCGATTCCCTACTTTAGCGCGATGATGTTGCGTCGGCGTTTGCTGGCGCGCCGTTGGCCATTGTGCTTCGAGCCTGACGTATCGCATCACCGAGGTCAATGACTGACATGGCGTAGGCCGCCGAGCGGTTATAGCGGGTGATGACGTAGTAGTTGTTGAATCCCAGCCAGGTTTGTGTGGGCGCCTTGGGTGATGTGAGCGTCACCAGCGTTGCCAGCGTCTGGTCTGTGTCATTACTCACAAAACGGAAGCCCGCATCGCGGTACTGCGCTAAGCGGATACCCGGTTTGACATCCACCTTTTCAAATTCGGCGGGTAGCGGGTCGGGCAGTGTGACACTGATGACCGGGGTTTCGCCTTTGGCCCAGCCGTGCGATTTGAGGAAATTAGCCACACTACCGATGGCATCGACCGGGCTATGGATCAGATCGACTTTGCCGTTGCCATCGAAGTCGACGCCCCAGCGTCGTTGACTGCTCGGCATGAATTGCGGAATCCCCAGCGCCCCGGCAAACGAGCCCCGGGTGGTGTCGAGATCCATGGCGTTATCGCGGGCCAGCAAGAGGTATTGCTCGAGTTCGGACTGGAAGAATTCACGGCGGCGCTCGCCATAGAAGCCGATCGAGGCGAGAGCGTTGAGGATGTTGAAGCTGCCCATATTGCGCCCGTATTCGGTTTCTACGCCAATGATCGCAACAATGATTTCAGGCGGCACACCATATTCGCGAGATGCTTTATCGAGCGTATCGGCGTAGGCATCCCAGAACTGGATGCCCCGGTTAATGCGGCGGCTGTTGACGAAGCGCTCGCGGTAGGCCACCCAGTTGGGGGTGAGTTGCGCGGGGGCGGGCGCCATGATGCGAATCACCTGGGCGTTGGGGCGCTGGTCGGCGAACTGGGCGCTGAGCGCGGCCTGATCAAAGCCATGGCGATCGCTCATCTCCTGGATAAAGGCCTGCACGGCGGGGTTCTGCAGCATCGGGGGCTGGGTGGGTGGTGCCTTGGATTTCTTGCTGCCAGCCATGGCCGGGGCGTTGATCAGGATTACCCCAATCATTAGGGCAACCAGAGCAGGCAGGATAAGGGGCGCGGGGCGGTGATCGTTCATGTTGACGGCATGGCAGGGAAGAGAGGACCAGGCGCCATTTTTCCACAGTTTTCAGCTTGTCCATGCCCCCGAATGGGCAGATAATGAAACGATTAGAAGTCATGCCATAGCATGCGTGGGGCAAGCGTGCCCCGTTTGGGGGAGTCGAGTTTTATGAGTACAGCGTTTATTACGCATCCGGATTGTCTGAAGCACGATATGGGGGATCTGCACCCCGAAGCCCCGGCACGCCTGACCGCGATCCACGATCACCTGATTGCCCAAGGGATCGATATGTACTTCACCCACTACGAGGCGCCGCTGGCAACGACCGAGCAGTTGATGTTGGTGCACCCAGCGTCTCACATCAAGAAGATCAAAGAGACATCACCGGCCTTCGGGATCGCGCATCTCGACCCGGATACGGCCATGAACCCGTTTACCTGGCAGGCCGCCCTGCGTTCGGCCGGTGCCGGCATCATGGCGGTGGATCTGCTGATGGACAAGAAAGCTGAAAACGCCTTCTGCGCGGTGCGTCCGCCTGGGCACCATTGCGAGCGTGAAGCGCCGATGGGTTTCTGCTTCTTCAACAATATTGCCATTGCCGCACACCATGCCCTGGTGCATCACAAGCTGGAGCGCGTGGCCATTATCGATTTCGATGTGCATCACGGTAACGGGACCGAAAATATCTGTGCCGGGGACGACCGGATCCTGATGTGCAGTATTTTCCAGCACCCGTTCTACCCCTATTCGGGGATAGACCACCCGGCCGCCAATATGGTCAATGTGCCGTTACCGGGTGGATCGGGCGGCGAGGAACTGCAACAGGCCGTGCTGGAGGCCTGGATGCCCCGGCTGGAGGCATTCAAGCCCCAGATGATCTTCATTTCGGCAGGTTTTGACGCCCATTACGAGGATGACATGGGTGGGATGAAGCTGTTCGAGAAGGATTACGCCTGGGTAACCACCCAGCTGCGCGATGTGGCTGCCCGCCACGCTGGTAACCGGATCGTTTCCATGCTCGAGGGGGGCTACGTGATGTCGGCCCTGGCGCGTAGTGTGGCCGCTCATTTGCGGGCGCTCGCCGAGATCTGATTTCGGCTAGAATATGGGGGTTAATACCCCCCGACTGATACCCGCCGAAGGATAGGTTGCCAGATGATTACCGGTTCGATTGTTGCCATTGTGACCCCCATGCATCCGGATGGGCGGCTCGATTTCGACGCCTTCAGAAATCTGGTGGATTTTCATATTCGGGAAAAGACTGACGCCATCGTGGTGGTTGGTACCACAGGCGAGTCGCCGACCGTCGATGTCGATGAACACTGCCAGCTGATCGAAATTGCCGTCAAGCATTCGGCAGGACGCATTCCCATTATTGCAGGTACGGGTGCCAATTCGACCCGTGAAGCGATTCATTTGCACCAGCGCGCCAAGGATGCCGGTGCCGATGCCGGCCTGTCGGTGGTGCCGTATTACAACAAGCCAAGCCAGGAAGGCCTCTACCAGCACTTCCGCAGCATTGCCGAGGCGGTTGACCTGCCGGTGATTCTGTATAACGTGCCCGGCCGCACCGTGGCCGATATGAGCAACGACACCATTTTGCGACTGGCGCAGGTGCCGGGCATTATCGGCGTCAAGGATGCCACCGGTAATATTGATCGGGCCTGTGATCTGATCGAGCGTGCGCCTGAGGGCTTCGCGCTGTATTCCGGTGATGACATGACCTGCATGGCCACCATTCTGATGGGCTTCCACGGCAATATCTCGGTGACGGCCAACGTGGCGCCGCGCGCCATGCACGATATGTGTGTGGCTGCTGCAGCGGGTAACGCAAGCGAAGCAGTGCGTATCAATCGTCGCCTAACGGGTCTGCACCGTCACCTGTTCTGCGAAGCTAACCCGATTCCCGTGAAGTGGGCCGTGGCCGAAATGGGCCTGATGTCGCATGGCGTCCGTCTGCCACTAACCACGCTGACACCGGTATTCCACGAGCGCATTCGTGCTGCCATGAAACAGGCAGGGCTCTGATTAATGAATAAGTTGTTGCGTATTGCCGTATTGACGCTGGCATCGCTGGCGATCGGATGTTCGTATCTGCCCGAGTCGAAGAAGATTGACTACGGCACGGCAGCCAAGGCGCCGCCGCTGGATATTCCGCCGGATCTGACCCGGCCAAGCAATAGCACCCAGTTCACCGCACCGAATGTGCCGACCACCGGTACGGCGGTGTACTCGCAGATCAACGCCAAGAACAAGGTGGCGCAGAACCAGAAGAGCGACGAGAGTGTGTTGCCCGACGGCTCGCGCGGCGTAGCCCGTATTGAACGTCAAGGTAACCATCGCTGGCTGGTGGTCTCAGTACCGGAAGATAAGGCGTGGAACGTCACCAAAGCGTTCTGGCAGGAAAACGGCTTTGTCCTGAAAAAGGAAAACGCCCAGACTGGCATCATGGAAACTGACTGGGCCGAGAACCGGGCTAATGTACCGGGCGGAGCGATTCAAGGCTTCCTGGGCAAGGTCATTGGCACGCTTTACTCCACCCCCGAACGGGACATGTACCGCACGCGCCTGGAAAAAGGGCACCAGGCGGGTACCACGGATATTTTTATCAGTCACCGCGGCATGATCGAAGTGTATGTGAGCGAAGGCAAGGACCAGACACGCTGGCAGCCACGCGATGCTGATCCGACGCTTGAGGCCGAGATGCTGCGTCGTCTGATGTACAAGTTTGACGGCGTTAGCGAACCGGAAGCCAAGGAACTGGCCAAGAAGGGTGAGAGCAGCACCACGAAGGCGCTCGACAAGGCGCGCATGGTGCAGTCGTCCAATGGCGGCGCGATGCTGGTGGTGGATGATTCCTTTGACCGGAGCTGGCGTCGTGTGGGTCTGGCGCTGGATCGTGTTGGTTTTACGGTGGAAGACCGCGAGCGCAATCAGGGTCTGTACTACGTGCGTTATGTCGACTCGGATGATAAGTCTGTGGTCGAAAAGAGCGAGGGCGGCTTCTGGGCCAGCCTGGCGTTCTGGCGTAGCAAGGATGACAAAGTGCCGACCAAGGTTCAGTACCGTATTAGCGTGGTGGAAGAAAAGGCCGGTGGCCCGACCGATGTGATCGTACTGGCACCGGGCAATACGGGCCAGGCAGATGTGTCACCGATTGCCCGTCAGATTTTGGACCTTCTGCTGCAACAACTCCGGTGATCCGTTTCACCTCCCTGGGTAGCGGGAGCGAAGGCAATGCACTACTGATCGAGGCGGGCTCGACCCGCCTGATGATCGATTGTGGATTGCCGGTGCGTCAGGCCCTGGCGCGGATCGAAGCCCGCGGCGTTGACCCGATGGGTCTGGACGCCATTCTCGTGACGCATGAACATGGCGATCATATCGGCGGGGTGATGGCGTTGGGCCGTCGCACGGGTGCGCTGGTGTGTTTGACCCGGGGTACGCATGCGGCCGTCCATGGCCGTTCGACCGATGCCTGCAACGGCGTGACCTTACGGATCATTGATAGCCACACGCCGTTTGAAATCGGCTGCGTTGAGGTGCAACCCTTTCCGGTGCCGCACGATGCCCGTGAGCCGGTGCAGTATGTGGTGGCGCACGGTGCGCTCCGGTTGGGCGTGCTTACGGATCTGGGGATGCTGACGCCGCATGTGGAGCGTTCGCTGACCGATTGCGATGGCCTGATCCTTGAGTTTAATCATGACCCCGAACTGCTGGCAGCCTCGGCGTATCCGGAGAGCCTGAAGCAGCGGATCGCCGGGCGCTATGGGCATCTTTGCAACCGAGATGCGGCGGGGTTGCTCGGGCGGCTGAATCTGGACCGGCTGCAGCGCATTGTGGCAGCCCATCTGTCGCAAACCAACAATACACCCGCGCATGTGCTGGCGGCCGTGCAGGAAGTGCTGGATCAGGTGCCCGACAATTTTCATCTGGCAACCCAGGAAGCGGGTTTTGACTGGATGGTGCTCCAGACCATCAGCGCATAAAAAAACCGGCCCGAAGGCCGGTTTTGTTTTGCAACCGCCGAAGCGGTTCCAAGATCGCAAACGCGATTACTTGGCAGCCGGAGCCGGAGCAGCAGCCGGAGCGGCGGCAGGAGCAGCAGCCGGGGCAGCCGGAGCGGCAGCGGCAGGAGCCGGTGCAGCAGCAGGAGCGGCCGGAGCGGCAGCAGCCGGGGCTTCCTTCTTACCACAGGCGGTAACGGCGAGAGCGAGCAGAGCAGCGACGAGGAGCGATTGTTTCATTTTCTTCCCTTTGATAAAGGTCGTTGAAGAATCTCCTGCCCGGAACAGTGCCCCGAACAGGACATGACTACTGATGCAGTCTGAGTAAATTATACACAGTTTGAGAGTCGTCAACAGGGGGTAAAACCGGGGCCAGATCCAGTACAATTTGCGGTCTTTCCGGGGGTAGTTCGGCCGGAATTTTCATGCGCGGGCGCGCGGCAGAAACGTGCCAACAACGCGATGGCGTTGGGGTTGGGAGTTGTTTATGGCCAAGAATACGGTTGCAACCATGGGGATCATCGAGTCCCTCGATCATGCGGGTCAGGGCATCGCCCGGGCAGACGGCAAAACGATTTTCGTCGAAGGCGGTTTGCCGGGCGAACGGGTCAGCTGGCTCAGCTACCGGCGTAAACCCAACTTTGAAATGGCGCGTGTCACCGAGATTCACAAGGCTGCCTCGGCCCGTGTAGAACCACGCTGCCCCCATTTTGGCGTCTGTGGCGGTTGCTCGCTGCAGCATGCTGACCCGGTGATGCAGATAGCCACCAAACAGCGGGTGCTGGAAGACAACCTGCAACATATCGGTAACGTGAAAGCGGGTGCTGTGTATGCCCCGATCTCCGGTCCGACCTGGCATTACCGCTTCCGGGCCCGGGTGTCGGTTCGTCTGGTGCCCAAGAAGGGTGGTGTACTGGTGGGTTTTCATGAACGGCGCAGCAGCTACATTGCCGACATGACCTCGTGCGAGATTTTGCCCAAACAGATGTCGGACATGCTGGTGCCCCTGCGTCATCTGGTTGAGGGCATGAGTCAGCCCGACCGCATGCCCCAGATCGAAATGGCTGTCGGCGACGCACCGGCAGGATCCGGTCTGCCGGCTGGCGGGCTCGACATCGTCCTCGTGCTGCGGCACCTGGAGCCATTGACTGAGGCGGATCAGACCCGCCTGGCTGCCTTCGGCCGGCAGTATGGTGTGCGTTGGTTCCTGCAGCCCGGCGGTCCGGCGACGGTACATCCGTTGGATCCACAGGATCGGCCTTTGTTGACCTATCATTTACCGAATTTCGGGGTATCCCTCGATTTTGCGCCGACCGAATTTACCCAGGTCAACCCGTCGATCAACCATGCGCTGGTCACCAAAGCCATGCGGCTGCTAGCGGCCCAGCCCGGTGAGCGGGTGGCCGATATGTTCTGCGGCCTCGGCAACTTTACGCTGCCCATCGCGCGCAGTGGCGCCACAGTGGTGGGTGTCGAGGGCAGCGAGGCACTGGTACAGCGAGCGGCCGAAAATGCGGCCAAGAATGGTCTCGGTGGTCTGACCAGTTTCTTTGCCGCCAACCTGTTTCTGGATTGTCAGCCGGTGCTGACACGGATGGGACAGCTGGACCGGATGCTGATTGATCCACCCCGCGAGGGTGCACTGGAACTGGTCAAGGCATTGCCAGATGCAGACCAGCCACGCGGTGGTGCACCGCATACGATTGTGTATGTGTCTTGTAATCCGGCTACACTCGCGCGCGATGCCGGCGTTCTGGTCAATGTAAAAGGCTATACGCTGGAGGGTGCCGGCATTGCCAATATGTTCCCGCATACGGCACACGTCGAGTCGATTGCCGTCTTTCGCCGCGCCGACTAGCTGCGTCTGACGAGTTCGTATCACCAAAACAAAACGCCCGGCAGGCAACTGCACGGGCGTTGGTGATTCCGGTAAAGCGGGTAGGTGCTTAGGCAGCAACCTTTCCGATCAGGCTGGCGCTATTCAGGTACGCATCTGAAAAGATCTGGCGGGCCAGTCGGTAGGCGGCGCCGTTCTTGGTCTTGAAGCGGGCGATTTCATCGACAAATAACTGGAGCGATTCAGCCAGACACTTTTTCAGGCTTTGCTGATCCATCAGACCGAGATCGTAGTCGCAAACGGCGGAATTGCGACCCAGGCCTTCGATTTCTTTGGACGTCATGTGCAGCGAGTGCTCCAGCTGGCGCACGACCAATTCTGTTGAAGCTTTCTTGCCCATTTTATGCAACCTCTGTTCAGTAATCGGCCCGAATTTCAGACCGCGTAGAGCCAATAACGCCTGAGTCGAATCGGCGGTTGACAGAGTCTGGCAACGTTCTTGTAACCAACTGATATTAAATAAAAAAGGGAGCCTAAAAGGCTCCCTTTTTTGGGGCGTGCTGCCTTAGTCGCGGTCGTTGCCGCTAAAAATCATCAGCAGATTGAGCAGGCTGACGAATAGGTTGTAGATGTCTAGGTACACCGCTAGGGTAGCGGTAATGTAGTTGGTTTCGCCGCCATTGACGATGCGGCTCAGGTCATACAGCAGGTAACCGGTGAACAGCAGGGCGCCGATGGCCGAAATTGCAATCGCCATGGCCGGAATAGCCAGAAAGATATTGGCCAGTGAGGCAATGATCAGCAGGATCAGGCCGGCAAACAGGAAGTTGCCCATGAAACTGAAGTCACGCTTGCTGACGCTGGTGTACATGGCCAGCGAGAAGAAGATGGCTGCCGTGGCGCTACCGGCCATGGCGATCAGGGCGCCACCATTGGTCATACCCAGTGCCACGCTCAGGATCTGCGACAGCATCAGCCCCATGAAAAAGGTAAAACCCAACAGCAGCAGCACACCCGTGCCACTGTTGCTATTGCGCTGAATGCCCCACATGAAGGCAAAAGCGATACCGAAGAAGAGGAGGGTGCCCATGATCGGGCTGCCAGCCATCAGCATCGGGACGCCAGAGCTGATACCCACAACGGCGCCAAGCACGGTCGGGATCAGCGACAGCGCCAACAGCCAGTAGGTGTTACGTAGCACCTGATTGCGATTGGCGTTAATGGTGATGCCGCCAAATGACGGGGTCGAGCGAATGTCCATGGATAGATTCCTCAATAAAAACAGCATGCTGTAAACCGGTAAGCCGGTTATTGGCCTATATGGTATCTGAAAACCCCAATTCAAGCCGAATCAGCTTAAAGGCGGCTTATGACGAAACGATTAAATCGTGTGCCGGGTCAGACGGGCGTCTTCGGCGGTGGTCTGCTCGTCCCAGGCCAGATACTCGCCGCGTTCGTTGGACCAATCGGCCAGTACCCAGCGCTCGACGTGGATGCCGTCGACCATAAGGTCATGGGTGGCCGGGCGGTGGGTGTGGCCATGGATGATCGTGGCATAGCCGAAACGGCGGGCTTCGTCCTCGACGGTGGCTTCCGAGACATCGGTCATCGCCAGCGTCTCGGCGTTATAACGACGTCCCTCGCTCTTCCACCGCAGCCAACGCGCCATAATCCGGCGAATCCAGTAGGGATAGTTGAGGAATTTGGCCTGGATTTTGGGGTCGTGCACCATGGCGCGATAGCGCTGGTAGGCCACATCGTCGGTGCAGTAGAGATCGCCATGGGTGAGCACAAACTGCCAGTTGGGCAGCGACAGCACGTAGGGATCTGGGAGGGGATGAACGCCCAACTCGGCAAGGGCCGTGTCGCTGACCAGAAAATCCCGGTTGCCGGCCATAAAGTACACAGCCACGCCGGCCTGGGTGAGCCCTCGTAACGCGTTAAAAACCGGCTGGTAACAACGCCGCTTCAGATCCTCGTCGCCGACCCAGGCCTCAAAAATATCGCCCAGCAGATAAACCGCTGTGGCTTCCCGGCGGGCGCGCTCCAGAAAGCTCAGGAAGCGCGCCGTAATGGCCGGTGTGTCCGATGCGAGGTGGACATCGGACGCAAAAAAGATCATTTAACGGTAACCGACTGGATGACCACGTCTTCCTTGGGTACGTCCTGATGGAAACCGCTGGTGCCAGTCTTAACGGCCTTGATCTTGTTAACGGTGTCCATACCATCGCTCACCTTGCCGAACACGGCGTAGCCCCATCCCTGCGGCGTTTCGCTCTTGAAGTTCAGGAAGTCGTTGTCGGCCACATTGATAAAGAACTGGGCGGTGGCCGATTGCGGGTCGTTGGTGCGGGCCATGGCAATGGTGCCGGTCGTGTTCTTCAGGCCATTGTTGGCCTCGTTCTTGATGGGGGCATTGGTCGGTTTCTGCTTCATGCCCGGCTCGAAACCACCACCCTGGATCATGAAGCCGTTAATCACGCGGTGAAAGATCGTATTGTCGTAATGGCCGTCGCGGGCATACTGTAAAAAGTTAGCGACCGTAACCGGGGCGTGCTCGTTATCAAGTTCCAGGGTAATCGGGCCGTAATTGGTGTTGAGGACAACGGTTTGCATGAAAGCTTTCTCCTTGATGACCGAGCCGGCGTATCCGGGTGGCGTGGCAGACGGGTTTGCCATCGGTCGTGCTATATTCCAAGGCGCATTTTATCCGGATTTCTTCCGCTTTTCTGACTGTTATTGCCCCATGCTGTCGATCTATAACACCCTCGCCCGTGAAAAAACCCCGTTAAAGCCAATCCACCCGGGGCAGGTGCGCATGTACGTGTGCGGCATGACGGTCTACGACTTCTGTCACCTGGGCCATGCCCGCGTCATGGTGGTGTTCGATATGGTGTACCGCTGGCTGATGGCGCAGGGCTATCAGGTCGAGTATGTGCGCAACATTACCGATATCGACGACAAGATTATCAATCGCGCCAATGAGCGCGGTGAAACGATCCAGCAACTGACCGATCGCTACATCGCCGCCATGCACGAAGACAGCGATGCGTTGGGCGTGCTGCGTCCGACCAAAGAGCCCCGTGCCACCGAATACGTGCAGGAAATGCTCGATCTTATCGGCACACTCGAAGGCAAAGGTTTGGCCTACCAAGGCGGCGATGGTGACGTGAATTTTGCCGTGCGCAAGTTCCCTGGGTACGGCAAGCTTTCCGGCAAATCGCTGGACGATCTGCGTGCTGGTGAGCGCGTCGCTGTGGCAGGCGCCAAGGAAGACCCGCTTGACTTTGTCCTGTGGAAGCACGCCAAGGCGGGTGAGCCGGCCTGGGCCTCGCCCTGGGGCGATGGCCGCCCGGGTTGGCATATTGAATGTTCGGCCATGAGTAGTGCGCTGCTGGGCAAACATTTCGACATCCACGGCGGCGGCGCCGATCTGCAGTTCCCGCATCATGAAAACGAGATCGCCCAGTCCGAAGGGGCGCACGGCGGCACCTTTGCCAATATCTGGATGCACAACGGCTTTATCCGCGTCGAGAAAGACGGCATCGAAGAAAAGATGTCCAAATCGCTGGGTAACTTCTTCACGATACGTGATGTGCTCAAGGTCTATGACCCAGAGATTATTCGTTTCTTCATTCTGCGTGCGCAGTACCGCAGCCCGTTGAATTATTCGACCGCGCATCTGGATGATGCCGCCAATGCGCTGGAGCGCCTGTATACCGCCTTGCGTAACGTACCAGCGGTGGATGTGGCTGTGGATTGGAACAGCCCCTATGGCCAGAAGTTTGTGGCGGCCATGAACGATGACTTCAATACCCCCGAAGCCATGGCCGTGTTGTTTGAACTGGCGCAGGCCGTGAACCGCGATCAATGCACTAACCTGGCGAGCCAACTCAAGGCGTTGGCCGGCGTACTCGGCCTGCTACAGCGTTCGCCGGAGGCTTTTTTGCAGCGTTCGACCGGTGCCGATGACGATGGCCTGACACCCGAACAGATCGAAGCCAAAATCCAGGAACGACTGAACGCGCGTAAGGCCAAAGACTTTGCCACGGCCGATCAAGTCCGCAAAGACTTGCTCGAGGCGGGTGTGGTTCTGGAAGATACGCCAAAAGGCACGATCTGGCGCCGCGCCTGATCGATTCCGCATGACACAACAACTGCAGCGGGCGCGTTCTGAGCGCGCCATGCTGCTCATTCTGGCTGGTATCCAGTTCTGCCATGTGCTGGACTTCATGATCATGATGCCGCTAGGCCCATTTCTGATCAGTGCCCTGCGCATCTCCACGGATGAATTTGCTTTGCTGGTCGCGAGTTATAGCTTTAGCG
>JBFYKG010000086.1:0-5352 GCA_041311015.1 Rhodocyclaceae bacterium
CGGCGCCAGAACCTAAATCTGGTGCGTCTACCAATTTCGCCACCTGGGCAGCAGCGTTACGAGCCGGGATTCTAGCAGATTTGAGGCTGTCTAGCGGCCAGCTATACTTTCACGATGGCATTATCCCCCACAGTTTTTCCCACACCTCCCGGCACGGATCACTACGAGAACTTTCCCGTAGCCTCGCTGCTGCTGCCCAGACGTCTGCGCGAACCCGTGGCGGCGATTTACCGGTTTGCACGTTCGGCCGATGATATTGCCGACGAAGGGGTGGCCAGCCCGGAAATACGGATTGATCAGCTTCAGGCCTACGACGATGCCCTGAGAGCGATTGCCACAGGCCGACCCGTAGCCGAATCCCTAGCGCCGGTTTTTCAACCTTTGCGCGAGCAACACAACCGGATCGGCTTGCCACTGGCGCCCTGCCATGCCCTGCTCTCCGCTTTTATGCAAGACGTGCGTCAGACGCGCTATGCCACCTACGCGGATTTGCTGGATTACTGTGCACGTTCAGCCAACCCGGTCGGCCAGCTGATGCTGTTTCTGTTCGAGGCCGATACGCTACAGAACCGACTGATGTCGGATGCGATCTGCACCGCATTACAGTTGACCAACCACTGGCAGGATATCGCCATAGATGCACGCAAGGGCATGGATGGCCGTATCTACCTCCCCAAAGACGAACTAAGCCTTTGGGGATACGACGACAGGGATATTCTGTCCGGTACATGTGTGCATAACAACCCGGACCGCTGGGCCGAATTCATGGCCTTCCAGACCGCCCGCGTTCGTTCGCTTTTCGAGCAAGGACGCGGCCTGCCGGTGGTTCTAGGTTGTCAGTCGTGGCGAATCGGCCAGGAGTTGCGCCTAACGGTTGGCGGCGGCCGTCGCATTCTCGACAAGATTGATGCCGTTCGGGGCAACGTCTATGATCATCGACCAACGCTTCGTGGCGTCGACTGGTTACGACTCCTGGTAACAGCCTAGTACAATCCACGCATGAACGTACACGATTACTGCCAACAAAAGGTTGCCGAAAGCGGCACCTCGTTCTATTACGCTTTTTTATTCCTACCGCCTGAGAAGCGTCAGGCAATTCATGCGCTCTATGCCTTTTGCCGCGAAGTCGATGATGTCGTTGATGAGTGCGAAGATCCGGCCATTGCGGTGGCCAAGCTCAGCTGGTGGCGTAAGGAAGTGGCATTACTCGATAGCGCACCCGGAGGCCCCCAACCGACCCACCCGGTGATGATTGCACTCAAAGAGGTCCGCCAGCGCTTTGATCTGCCGCTGGAATACTTCAACGAAATTATCGATGGCATGGCGATGGATCTCGAATATAGCCGCTATCCGGATTTCAAGTCGCTGTCACTTTACTGTTACCGCGTTGCCGGCGTGGTGGGTCTGCTATCTGCCGAAATCTTCGGCGTGACCGATCGCAAGACCCTGCGCTACGCCACCGAATTAGGCACGGCCCTGCAGCTCACCAACATCATCCGTGATGTGGGCGAGGACGCACGACGCGGTCGGATCTACATTCCCGTAGATGAACTACAACAGTTCAATGTGCCTGCGGCCGACATCATGAATGCGCGCGAGACACCCGAGTTCAAGGCGCTGATGGCCTTCCAGGCTGAACGGGCGCAAGGCTACTACACCTCGGCACTGGATACCCTGCCAAAGGCGGACCAGCCTGCCCAGCGCCCGGGGCTGATTATGGCCGCGGTGTATCGCACACTGCTCGATGAAATCACGAAGGATGGATTCCAGGTGCTTAAGCAGAAGACAGCACTCCCACCGTTGCGCAAACTTTGGATTGCGCTCAAGACCTGGTTTAAGTATTGATGGTTTCCTCCGATGCATCGCGCCCCAGGGTCGCGATCATTGGCGCGGGCTGGTCAGGCCTGGCCTGTGCGCTCACGCTTGCCCGCGCGGGCATTGCGCCGACAGTTTTTGAAGCTGCCCCGGAGCCCGGTGGTCGTGCCCGACGGGCGTTTCTGCACGCGCACTGGCGAGACAACGGGCAGCATCTGTTGCTAGGTGGATGTAGCGCCGTACATAGCATGCTGCAACTCATCGGCGTGCAACTGCCGCGCACACCCTTTGCTTATGTGGACGGCCATCGAACGCTGACCGTTCGGCGCGGTAATCTATTCGCGCTAATTCGCGCGTTGGTACAGGCAACTGGGTTTAGCTGGTCTGAGCGGTTTGCGATGCTGCGTGCCCTGCTGGGTTTGCAGTGCCGGACCTGGAAGGTCCCCGCAGATCAAACAGTGGCCCAGTGGCTGCAGTCCTCACGCCAACCGACAAGCCTTGTCGAACACTTCTGGGAGCCCCTGGCACTCGCGGTTATGAACACGCCCATGGCATCTGCCAGCATGCAGCGATTTGCCAGCGTGTTGCGCGACACGCTCGGACAAGGGGGCAGCGCCCTCGAACTGCTTCAGCCCGCTAGCGATCTGAGCGAGGCCATCGTATTGCCCCTGGTGAAATCGATTGAAGCTGCAAACGGGCGCATACTCTGCGGGACTCGCGTTGCCGCGCTGATGGCATTGCCGACAGGCGACTACCGCATCCGCACCGACAACAACGATCTGGATCAGAGCTTCACCCACGTCGTCAGTACCGTCCCGCCCTGGGCGTTCGACCACATGGATCTACCCTTTGACACCGGGTCACTGGCGCAACGCTTTGGTGCGCAACCCATCACCACAGTGTATCTGGGCTTTGACCCGGATACGCGGCTAACGGCGCCACTGGTTCAGCTTGCCGGACCGACTCCGAGCGATGCACGTGTCTGGGCCATGGATCGGGCACATTGTGGCGAGCCGGGTACCATCGCCATCTCACTGTCGGCGGAGGGTGCGTGGACCACACTCGATCCGGATACGCTGGCAACACGCTGTATCGCCAACTTGGCCCAGTCTGCCGGATTGAATGCGCCGTGCCAGTGGCACAAAGTCGTCTGCATCCGCCGGGCAACACCGGCATCAACGCCCAGTGCGACTATGCACGCTGCTGAGCAGGAGCCCCTACCCGGTTTATTTCTGGCAGGAGACTGGACGCACCCAAGCTACCCTGCCACGCTAGAGGCCGCTGTGCAAACTGGCATGAACGTGGCCAACCAGATCCTGCAGCGCGTTAGAATGTGCTCATGACGATCTGGGCCATCGGCGACATTCAGGGCTGCTACGACTCCTTTCAGCGGCTACTGGATCAGTGTCGCTTCAATCCGGCACAGGACCAGCTCTGGCTGGTCGGCGATCTGGTCAACCGGGGCCCTCAGTCGCTGGAAACGCTACGCTTTGTACGATCACTCGGCAAATCGGCGATCACGGTTCTGGGTAACCACGATCTCTATCTGCTTATGGTCGCGGCCGGCGCAGTGCCCCGTCGCGGCAAGGACGATACGCTGGACCCGATCTTTGCCGCACCCGATGCGATTGAACTGCTTGACTGGCTCAAGGAGCAACCGCTGGCGCATTCTGCAGTGCTTGATGGACAGCGTCATCTCATGGTGCACGCCGGGCTCTTACCCGAATGGACAGCGCAGGATGCGGTGGCCCTGAGTGATGAAGTCTCATCGCGTCTGAAAGGCGCCGATTTTGTGGCCTTCCTCAAATCGCTGTGGGGTGACACGCCCCTCTCGTGGAAGAAGAAACTGTCAAAGGACGACCGCTCACGGGTGATTGTGAATGCCATGACACGGATGCGATTCTGCTCGGTCAAGGGCGAGATGGATCTGCGGGTTAAAGGCAAACCCGAAAACGCGCCGGATGGGCATGTGCCCTGGTTTGATGTGCCGGGCCGCAAAACCGCCGGTGATGTGCTGGTGGTTGGCCACTGGTCTGCCCTGGGGCTGAAGATGACGCCCAACCTGGTGGCCCTGGATTCGGGTTGCCTGTGGGGTGGCAACCTCACGGCAGTCAGCCTCCCCGAGCGCCGGGTGGAACAGGTCGCCTGCGCCGCCTGCAAGCCCTGGGACTAAGCCACGCCTCCTCCGGAGTGCGCGTTTGCAGCAGCCGCCGAAGCTTCTGACCAACTGACCTGTAATAGTCACAAAATCAGCGTAAAATGATTTTATGCACCGCAACATGATGCGGTCATATCATTGGGGAAACGCCCCCTGCGCTGTTTGAGGTATGGCCATGAGTGAAGAACATTATCTGAAGCCCCTGTTCGAACCCGAGAGTGTGGCAGTCTTTGGCGCCACTGATCGTGACAATGCCGTTGGCCAGGTGCTGTTCCGCAACCTGCTCCAGACTGGTTTTGGCGGGCGACTGTTCCCCATCAATCCCAAACATGAAGAAGTCCAGGGCAAGGCGGCTTTCAAATCCCTGCACGACGTGCCGGGACGCGTTGATCTGGCCATCATCTGTACGCCCGCCATGTCGGTGCCGGGCATCATTGAGCAGTGTGGCGAACGGGGCGTCCGTTTTGCGCTGATCGTCTCAAGCGGCTTTGCCGAGCGTGGCCATGCTGGCGCTGCACTTGAACGCAAGGTTCTAGAAATTGCCCGCAGCTACAGCGTGCGGATCCTTGGCCCGAACAGCCTCGGCATCATGCGGCCACCGAGCCGCCTCAATGCCACCTTTACCCAAGAGCGCGCTCACGAAGGCAAGATGGCGTTGATCTCGCAATCGGGCGCGATCTGCTCTGCGATTCTGGATTGGGCGCTCCCTAACAATGTCGGTTTCTCATCGGTGGTGTCCCTCGGTCGTTCGACCGATATCGATTTTGGTGAGATTCTCGATTACCTGGTGCACGACCCACGCACCTATTACATCCTGCTCTACGTAGAAGGAATCCAGAACGCCCGCCAGTTTCTCTCGGCGCTCCGTTCTGCCGCCCGCATCAAACCCATTCTGCTCTACAAGACAGGCCGCTTCGCCTCGGGCACAGCCGCAGCCCTAACCCATAGCGGTATCCGCAGCGGCTCGGATGCGGTCTTTGATATGGCCGTGCGCCGTGCCGGCGTCGTTCGCGTCAACAGCATCATCCAGCTGATCGAGGGTGCCAAGGCGCTCAACGATCGTTTGCAGCCGAAGGGCAAACGTCTGCTCATCATCACCAATGGTGGCGGCCCGGGCGCCATTGCCGCCGACCGTGCCAGCGAGGTGGGGATTCCGCTGGCGGACCTGAGCGAAGCAACCATCCAGCAACTCAATCAGGTCATGCCCAGTACCTGGTCACATGCCAACCCGGTGGATATCGGCGGCGATGCGACGCCCGAGCGCTATCGGGATGCCATTACCCTGGCCTCGACTGATGACAGCGTTGATGGCCTGCTGGTCATACTGACCCCTCAGGCCATGACGAATCCACTGGCCGTGGCCGAAACGGTGGTCGCGC
>JBFYKG010000087.1:0-5260 GCA_041311015.1 Rhodocyclaceae bacterium
GAATCGCCTCGGCGACCGCTTGCTGACGCTCTGACATGGCGGCAAAGGATACGGATTGATCCGCTTCGGTAATCCCCTGGATGACCCCCGTATCTTCGATCGGGAAGAAACCCTTGGGGATCGCTACATACAGCAGCACGGTGAGCACCAGGGTGCCTAACGCCACCTGCAAGGTCAGACGCTGGCGTTCGAGCACCCATTGCAACGCCACGTCATAGCGCGCAATCAGACGGTCAAACGAGGTTTCCACCCAGCGCATGAAGGCACCCTGACGACGCTGGTGATCTTCCGGCTTCAACAGACGGGCACACATCATCGGCGTCAGCGTCAGTGAAACAAATGCCGAAATCAGAATCGCCACCGACAGCGTAATGGCAAATTCACGGAACAGGCGCCCCACCACGTCGCTCATGAATAGCAGCGGGATCAGCACGGCGATCAGCGAGAAGGTCAGCGAAATGATCGTGAAGCCGATTTCGCGCGCACCTTCCAGAGCAGCTTCGAGCGGTGAAGCGCCATTCTCGATATGACGCGCAATGTTTTCGATCATGACGATCGCGTCATCGACCACAAAGCCGGTCGCAATTGTTAACGCCATCAGGCTGAGGTTGTTGACCGAGAAACCGGCCAGATACATCACGGCAAAGGTACCGATCAACGACAGTGGTACGGCCACCGACGGAATGATCGTCGCCGGCACGTTACGCAGGAACAGATAGATCACCATCACCACCAGGACGACGGCCATGAAGAGTTCATGCTGCACATCGCTGACGGAGGCACGGATCGTCATGGTCCGATCGGTCAGTACTTCCACGCGGGCCGCTTCCGGCAAACTGCTTTGCAACTGCGGCATCAGCTTCTGGATCCGGTCAACCACCTCGATCACATTGGCGCCGGGTTGGCGCTGGATGTTGACGATCACTGCCGGCTGTTCATTGACCCAGGCCGCGAGATAACTGTTCTCCTGACCTTCATCCACCTCGGCAACCTGATTCAGGCGAATGGGGGCGCCATTGCGCCAGGCAACGATCATGTTGCGATACTCATCGGCCGATTTCAGCTGGTCGTTAGCATCGATCGTGAACGACCGCAATTTGCCGTCGAAATTGCCCTTGGGATCATTGACATTGGCATTGGCTACGGCCGTCTGGATATCCGACAGGCTCAGGTTCATCCCGGCAATCACGGTGGGGTTCACCTTGATCCGCACGGCCGGCCGGCGGCCGCCACTCATTGATACCAGCCCCACCCCGCTAACCTGGGAGATCTTCTGGGCGAGACGTGTTTCAACCAGATCATGCAGCTGCGTCACCTGCATCGTGGGCGAGACCACCGCCAATGTCATGATCGGTGCATCGGCCGGATTGACTTTACTGTAGATGGGCGGTGCCGGCAGATCTTTGGGCAGCAGACTCATCGCCGCATTGATGGCCGCCTGAACCTGTTGCTCCGCCACATCGAGTTCGAGGTCCAGAATGAAGCGCAGGACAATGACTGATGATCCACCCGAACTCGTCGAAGTCATCTGGGTCAACCCCGGCATCTGGCCGAACTGGCGTTCCAGGGGCGCCGTCACACTGCCCGTCATGACATCGGGGCTGGCCCCCGGGTAGAAGGTGGTGACCTGAATGGTCGGGTAATCCACTTCGGGCAGTGCCGACACCGGCAGCAACCGGTAGGCCAGCATGCCCACCAGCAGAATCGCCACCATCAGTAACGAGGTGGCGACCGGACGCAGCGTAAATAAACGCGAGGGATTCATCCGTACCCTGCCCTAGGCCTGTCTGGTTGGCGGGTCGTTAGCGACCGGCGGCTTTGGGCACCAGCACTTTGGCACCGGGCCGCAACTTGTCAAAGCCATCCGTCACAACCGATTCGCCCACTGCCACGCCTTCCAGCACCTCGGCCACCTGACCATTGATGCCGCCCAGCTTGACCGGTCGTGCAGCGACCACATTCTCGGCATCAACCGTATAGACATAAGTCCCCTGCGCACCGCGCAGAATGGCGTTGGCCGGAACCAGAATACTGTTCTCCCGATCTTCGATCAGCAGCTGCGCGTTGACGAACTGGTTCGGGTACAGACTGTTGTCCTCGTTGGCGAATTCGGCCTTCAGTTTGATCATGCCGGTGGACGGGTCAATCTGGTTATCAATCGACTTCAGCATGCCGGTGGCCAGCACCGTCTTGAAGTTACGGTCAAAGGCCCGGACTGTCATTTCCTTACCCTCGTTAAAGCGGGCCAGAATCGGCGGCAGCTTGTCGGCGGGAATCGTAAACAGCACATCAATCGGCCGGATCTGGGTAATCGTCACGATGCCGGTGGCTTCGCCCGCCTTCACCACATTACCCGCATCCACCAGACGCAGGCCGAGGCGGCCATCAAAGGGCGCCACGATGCGCGTGAACGAAAGCTGCACCTTGGCGTTGTCGAGCACACCCTGATCGGTGTCGATCAGCCCTTCATACTGAACCACTCGGGCCGCCTGCGTATCCAGATCCTGACGGGCAATCGAATCCTGCTTGAAGAGCTGCTGATAGCGTTTGAGGATCAAGCGGGCATCGCGCAACAGGGCTTTGTCCTGCTCCAGCTTGCCCTGGGCTTCCATCACCTTGGCCTCATAAGGGCGCGGATCCACAATCGCCAGCACATCACCTTCCTTGACGATCTGGCCTTCCTGGAACAGCACCTGATCCAGACGACCATCGACCTGGGTACGGATCGTCACCGTGCGCCGCGAGGTGGCCGTGCCGAGGCCATCCACCACCACGGGAAACACACCCTCGGTAACTGCCATGACCGCCACAGGTACCGGTGGGCGTCCCTTGGCGAGCGGACTCTTATCGCTATCGAATAACCAGAGCACCCCGTAGATCGCCAGGGCAATCACCCCGCCCTTGGCCAGAATACGGATCTGGTCACGGCGCGGACGTCCCTTGAAACGAGCGATCGCGGCACGAACCTGGCCGGGCAGATCCTTCGCGGTCTGTTGCCAGTCGGTGGTCTTGAGTTGTTCAACCAGACGCTTCTGCGTCCGTGTGGCATGTTGCCGCCAGCCGGTTAACCGATGGCGGAACTGGGTGCGGTGTTTATTCAAAAAACTCATTTCGCCATTCTAGCGTTTCCGGAGGCCAAAATGCTTGCCAAATAACGGCTGGCACATTATTCTCGTTAACGTTACATATTCAAGTTTGGCCATGAACAAAGCCCTCAAAACCCGATCCGTTCAGCACGGGGGTGCGCGCCCCGGCGCCGGTCGCAAAGCCACCTTTCTCGAGGCAACCCGACCCGTCCGGATCCCGCTCAGTCAGATCGCCGCTGTACGCACCTTTCTGCATGGCCGGGTCTTTGCCGAAACGCCGCTAACGCCACTCGCGCTGGATGTTGCTGCCGACGCACCCACCCTGCCCGTCTTTGCCGCCGGCGTGCGCGCGGGTTTTCCCAGCCCGGCCGATGACCACGCCGAGCCGGGTCTGAACCTCAATGAACTTCTGGAAAACCCCGCCGCCACCTTCTGTGCCTGGGCCGAAGGCGACAGCATGATCAACCTGGGCATCCTCGATGGCGACCTGATGATCATCGACCGCTCGCTGGAGGCCCGGCACGATGACGTGGTCGTTGCCGACCTAAACGGCTCTTTTACCGTCAAGCGCCTGGTGCACAAAGCCGGCAGTAGTTTTCTCATGCCCGCCAATCCCGATTACCCGCCGGTACCCATCACCCCCGGCGACGACATCCGGATCTGGGGCGTCGTTGTCCGCGTCATCCATGACCTGCGCGCCACCGGCCGACGCAAACGCACGATTAAGCCCGTCGCCCCGAAGAAGCCGCGCAAAACCGCGACGGGCTGAATCATGCCAGCCCGACGTCTGGCGCTGATCGATTGCAACAACTTCTATGTCAGTTGCGAGCAGGCCTTTAATCCGGCCCTAAGAAACCGGCCGGTGGTGGTGCTCTCGAATAACGATGGCTGCGTCGTCTCCCGGTCTGCCGAGGCCAAACAAGCCGGTATCCCGATGGGGGCGCCCTACTTCCAGGTCCGCAAGCAGCTGGCCGACATCCACGGCGCTGTGCTCTCGTCCAACTACGTGCTTTACGCCGACATGAGCCGTCGTGCCATGCGCCTGATCGCTGAACAGTTCCCCGAGCAGGAGATCTACTCCATCGACGAATGCTTTATCGACATGACGGGCCTGTCAGAGGACCAGGCGCTGATCCAGGCCTTCCGGTTAAAACAGCACCTGCTGCAATGCCTGAGCCTGCCTGTCAGCATCGGCATCGGATCCACCAAGACCCTGGCCAAGCTGGCCGCATCCCTGGCCAAACGCCCGGGTGCCAGCGGTGTCGCCAACTTCAGCACCCCGATGTCGCCGGAACGGCTGGCTGAAATGCGGGCGCAGCCCGTAGGCGAGATCTGGGGCATCGGCCGCCGGACATCGCAAAGCCTGGAAGCTGCCCAGGTCATCACCGTCGGCGACCTGCTGGATAAACCGGTTAGCTGGATCCGCAAACGCTACTCGGTCACCCTGCTCCGCACCGTGGAAGAACTCAAAGGTCAGGACCAGCTCGGGCTGCAGGGCGATGCGGCACCCCGGCAGCAGATCATCGCCTCGCGCTCCTTCGGCAACCCCATCACCACCCTGGCCGAGCTGGGCGAAGCGCTCGCCACCTTTGTGGCCCGTGCCGCCGAACGACTGCGGGCCGACCGCTCCCTCGCATCCATCATGCGAATCTACTATCACGCCAAAGACCCGGCCGATGGCGCGCCCTGCACAGACAGCATGACGCTGGCGCTCCCCCATGCCAGCGACGACACCCGTCTACTGGTCCAGCAAGCCTTGGCGGGTATGGCCCACCTCTATCACGCCGGCCTCAAATACAAAAAAGCCGGCGTCATCCTTGGCGGCATTTCCAGCGCCGATATCCGGCAACCGGGGCTGACTGGGCTCTATCCCGAAGCCGCAGCCCCCAGCCCGGTCATGAAACTCATGGATCAGGTGAACCAGCGCTACGGGCGTGACACGGTGCGTCTGGCCAGCATGGGCGTCGATGCCAAAGCGGCATGGCACATGAGCTGCTCGCGCCGTTCCCGGCGCTACACCACGGCCCTCGACGAGCTGCCGATCCTGTCCATTCACGGCATGTCCTAGGGAAGAAAAAGCTTGCCAAGCAGGCCGCGCTTCCTTATAATTCGCTCCGCAATTCCTCGATAGCTCAGTCGGTAGAGCGCCGGACTGTTAATCCGTAGGTCCCTGG
>JBFYKG010000088.1:0-5239 GCA_041311015.1 Rhodocyclaceae bacterium
TTTGCGAGCCGTGTGCCGACCGATGCGATGGCGATCGTCTTTACGTGCATCGTTTACTGGGCATCGTTACAAATGCTGCTGGACATCAAGCCCAAGCCAACGCGTGAATTGCCCGGCGTAGCCGGATTGGCGGGTGTGGGCGGTCTTATTGGCGGCGTTTCTAGCCTGGTCGCGGCCGGTGGTGGTTTTTTATCCGTCCCATTTATGGTGCTGTGTAACGTTAATATCCGGCAGGCGGTTGGCACCTCATCGGCTTTAGGTTTTCCGATTGCATTGGCCGGGGTGTTTGGTTATATCCTGGGTGGTTGGTCCGTGCCCGATTTGCCTGGCCCTAATCTCGGCTTTGTTTACTTGCCGGCCTTTGCGGGTGTGGTTGTTGCAACGGTTTTTATGGCGCCAGTGGGCGCTAAATTGGCCCATAGTCTGCCGGTCAAACAGCTTAAACGCGCATTTGGTGTGATGCTTGCCCTGCTGGCGACCAAAATGCTCTGGAATTTGTTAGGTTGATATCTGAGCCGAATAGCGGCTCCTGCAGGTACAATGTCGGCCTGATGCGGGTGTGGTGAAATTGGTAAACACAGCAGACTTAAAATCTGCCGGCGAATAGCCTTGCCGGTTCGATTCCGGCCATCCGCACCACTTGATCTGTACCCCTATGAAACCCAGCCTCCAAGAAAAACTGCGCCAACTCGCTGACCGTTTACAGACGCTTGATCAGCGTCTGAGTGAGCCGGATGTGCACAACGATCTGGATGAGTTTCGTCGCATCTCCAAGGAGCGGGCCGAGATCGAGCCGGTGGTGACGCTTTACGCCACCTATTGTCAGCGTATGGCCGATCTGGAGGCCGCCGAGGCCATGCTGTCCGACCCGGATATGAAGGGCTTTGCGCAGGAAGAGATCGCGGCCGTCAAGGCGGATCTGCCCAGCTTGGAGAATGAACTACAGACCTTACTCCTGCCGCGCGACCCCAACGATGACAAGAATGTGATCGTAGAAATCCGCGCCGGTACCGGTGGCGATGAATCGGCCCTGTTTGCCGGCGATCTGTTCCGCATGTACTCGCGTTTTGCCGAGCGGCGTCGCTGGCAGACCGAAGTGATTTCAGCCAGCGACTCGGATCTGGGCGGTTACAAGGAAGTCATCTTCCGCGTACTCGGTCAGGGGGCTTATTCGGCACTCAAGTTCGAGTCGGGTGGTCACCGGGTGCAGCGCGTGCCCGAAACCGAAACCCAGGGTCGGATCCACACCTCGGCTTGTACGGTCGCTGTGATGCCGGAAGCCGATGCGCTGGAAGCAGTCACGATCAACCCGGCGGATCTGCGTATTGATACCTTCCGCGCCTCGGGTGCCGGTGGGCAGCACATCAATAAAACCGATTCGGCTGTCCGTATCACACACCTGCCCACAGGCACGGTCGTTGAATGCCAGGACGGTCGGTCACAACATCAGAACCGCGATCAGGCGATGCGGGTTCTGGTGGCGCGCATCGAAGATCAGCGCCGTCGCGAGCAGCATGCCAAGGAAGCAGCGACCCGCAAGAGCCTGATCGGTAGCGGCGATCGCTCGGAACGGATCCGGACGTATAACTTTCCGCAGGGCCGCCTGACCGATCACCGGATCAACCTGACGCTCTATAAGCTGGCCTATCTGATGGATGGTGACCTGGACGAGCTGGTCAAGGCGTTGGCCGCCGAGCATCAGGCTGAATTGCTGGCCGCGCTGGCTGAGCAGGACTAAGCCTCGTGATGCCCGAATCCGTCGGGGCACGGGATCTGCCCGAAAACTTATTGACCACCCGCGCAGCGGCACTGCAGTGGGCACGGCAATCGATTGACCGGCTGGATGCACGCCTGTTGCTTCAGGCGGTGTGCGGGGTTGAGGCTGCCGCCTTGCTGGCTTACCCGGAGACGGCGCTCAGTGCTGCCGAGATCGAGGCCTATCGTACGCAGGTGGCGCGCCGCGCCGCTGGTGAGCCGCTGGCCTATCTGACGGGGGAGGCGGGCTTTTACGGTGAGATGCTCATGGTGTCGCCGGCTGTGCTGGTACCGCGCCCGGAAACCGAGGATCTGGTGACTTGGGCGTTAGCGCTGCTGACGGGGTGCCCAAAGCCACAGATCGCAGACCTGGGCACCGGCAGTGGCGCGATTGCGCTGGTGCTGGCCGGGCAGCGACCGGACGCGCAGGTGTTGGCGGTGGATGTGTCAGCCGAGGCACTCGAGATAGCGGCGCAGAACCGGCAGCGGTTGGCCCGCAATAACGTGGCGCTGCGCTGTGCGAGCTGGTTTGATGCTTACCCGGAAGACCCGGTGTTTGATTTGGTCATGAGCAACCCTCCGTATATTCCGGCAGCCGACCCGCATCTGGTCGGAGACGGGGTCCGGTTCGAGCCACGTGGAGCTCTGACGGACGAGGCAGACGGACTGGAAGCCTACCGGGCGTTGGCCTTGCAGGCCGTGCCCCGTTTAAAGCCGGGCGGCTGGCTGCTGGTGGAGCACGGCCATGATCAGGTTGAGGCTGTGGCGGCACTATGGCGAGATGCCGGGCTGGTGGCGGTAGAGAGTCGGCAGGATCTTTCGGGCAATCCACGCATGACGGCGGGCCGCAAAGCACTGCCTGTCGTTGGAGGCGGCGATGTCTAAGACCGTTTTCTGGCAGGCATGGCCGGTCTCGTTGCGCTGGGCGGTGGGCGTCTCTTTGGGCATCCACTTGCTGGTCATTTTGCCGCTCAGCATCATGTTTTATACGCCGATCGCGATGCCGCAGGCGCCCTTGAGCGCGGTGCTAAAGGGGCCGGGTGAGCAGACTCAGGCCGCCAAGCAGACGGCGCCCCGCGTGGCGCCTTTGTCGGCGGGCGATGCCGCCAAGAACAGCAAACCCAAGCCGCGGCCAGTGCCGTTGAAGGAACACGCACTGCGGGAACAGGCGCAACCCACGCCGGCCACGACGGTTGCCGGGGTAACGCAGGGCGATGCGTCAGCGCAGCCCAACACCGCATCGCGCGCGGCGACGCTGGGGGGCGCCCCGGACACCGCCCGTGACGGGGTGGAGGCCGATGCGCTGCATCGTTATCGATTGGCTCTGGGCGCCGAGGCGCGCAAGGCACGTCGCTACCCGGAGGTATCGCGGACACGGGGCCAGGAGGGCACGGCCGAGGTCTTTGTGGTGCTCTCCAAGGGGGGTGGGCAGCCAGTTGTCCTGCCCGGCAAAACGAGCGGTAGCGCCGCGCTGGATGAGGGCGCGCTGGTGATGGCCCGGGTGGCCGTTGAGCGGACGCCGGTGCCTACCGAGCTGCAGGGGCGGAATTTACGGATTCCCCTACGCATCCGTTTCTCGCTGGATGACTTCTGATATCTGTTGCTTTTTTGCGCCAGGTCAAAGAATCGGGGGTTGAAATTCCGGTTTTGGCCATGATGTGGTGCAGCAAAGTGTTATAATGCATTGATTTTATTCGGGCGGCATACGATGTTGCCCAAATAGCAGGCGGGCCCGCACCGTGGCACGCCACCATGTTTTGCCAATCGAGGAGAGTGTATCCATGTACAACGGACTGATTGATCTGCCCTGGTGGGGTTATATCGTTTACACCCTGATCGTGACCCATATCACGATTGCCGGTGTGACCATCTATCTGCATCGCCATTCGGCGCACCGCGCGCTGGAGCTGCACCCGATCGTGTCGCATTTCTTCCGTTTCTGGCTGTGGCTGACCACCGGTATGGTCACCAAGCAATGGACTGCTATTCACCGTAAACACCACGCCAAGTGCGAAACGCCGGAAGATCCGCATAGCCCGCAGATCGTTGGTCTGAAGAAAGTGCTGTGGCAAGGTGCTGAGCTGTATCGTGCCGAAGCAAAGAACGACGAAACCATGAAGCGCTATGGCGCCGGTACGCCGGATGACTGGATGGAACATCATGTCTACAGCCACTCGGTGATCGGCGTGTCGATTCTGATGATCATCAACCTGATCCTGTTCGGACCAATCGGCCTGACCATCTGGGCCGTCCAGATGATGTGGATTCCGTTCTGGGCCGCCGGTGTGGTCAATGGTGTGGGTCACTTCTATGGCTATCGCAACTTCACCTGCCCGGATGCATCAACCAACCTGATTCCGTGGGGCATCATCATCGGTGGCGAAGAGCTGCATAACAACCACCATGCATTTGGTACCTCAGCCAAGCTGTCGAACAAGTGGTATGAGTTCGATATCGGCTGGCTGTACATCCGCACCCTGGAAACGCTGGGTCTGGCCAAGGTGAAGAAGGTTGCGCCACGTCCGAAGCTGGGTGCTGCTGCGGCTGAAGTCAACGAAGAGACGCTGGATGCCGTGATTACCCACCGTTATGACCTGATGACCACCTACGGCAAGGCGATTCGTCACGAGTTTGCCCGCACGCTGGAGCATCACAAGCAAGACCATACCGCGGCCGACAAGAAGACGCTGCGTCAGGCCTCGCGCTGGGTTGCCGGTGATCTGGATCAGATTCCGGCCGAGCTGCGTCAGCCGGTCAACAGTGTGCTGGCCGAAAGCCCGGCCCTGACCAAGATGTGCGCCATGCGCGCCCAGCTGGTCTCGATCTGGGAAAAGACCAACGCCTCGCGTGAGCAGCTGGTGCATAGCCTGCAAGACTGGTGCAAGCAGGCCGAAGCCTCGGGTGTGCGCGCCCTGGAAGAACTTTCGGTGCGTGTGCGTCGCTACGTCGTCTAAAGACGCGCTGTACAATCAAAACGCCGGCCGGTGAAAACCGGGCCGGCGTTTTTTTATGGGTTAGTTCATCGTGAGCAGAAAAGACAAAGCCCACCGCGAAGGGTGGGCTTTGTGGCGTTTGGGACGCGCTTAACGCTTACTTCAGCTTGGTTTCCTTGTACGGCACGTGCTTGCGTGCTTTCGGGTCGTACTTGGTGATTTCCAGCTTTTCAGGCGTGGTGCGCTTGTTCTTGGTGGTGGTGTAGAAGTGACCGGTACCGGCGCTCGACTCGAGCTTGATCTTTTCACGTCCGCCTTTGGCCATGATGTTCTCCTAGAATTCGGTGGGTGGCTTAGACTTCGCCGCGGGCGCGCAGGTCAGCGAGAACAGTCTCGATGCCCTTCTTGTCGATCAGGCGCAGGCCGGCGGTAGAAACGCGCAGGCGCACAAAGCGGTTTTCGGTCTCAACCCAGAAACGGCGGTACTGCAGATTCGGCAGGAAGCGACGCTTCGTTTTGTTGTTGGCGTGAGAAACGTTGTTTCCCACCAT
>JBFYKG010000021.1:0-19640 GCA_041311015.1 Rhodocyclaceae bacterium
ACGCCGATCGCGGCGCCCAGATCATTGACATCAACATGGGTTGCCCGGCCAAAAAGGTCTGCAACGTGATGGCGGGCTCCGCTCTGTTACAACACGAGACGCTGGTTGGCCGCATTCTGAGTGCTGTCGTCAATGCCGTGCCGGATACACCGGTGACACTGAAGATCCGGACCGGTTGGAACATCGAAAATAAAAATGCCCCGTCGATTCTGCGCATTGCTGAAGAAAGCGGTATCCGCGCTCTGGCAATCCACGGCCGCACCCGCTGTCAGCAATATCGCGGCGAAGCCGAGTTTGATACGGTGGCCGCCGTCAAGGCCGCAGCACGGATTCCGGTGATCGCCAACGGCGATATCTCATCCCCGGAAAAAGCCAAAGCCGTGCTCGAAAAAACCGGTGCCGATGGCGTCATGATCGGTCGCGCCGCCCAGGGTCGACCCTGGATCTTCCGTGAAATCGAACACTATCTGACCACCGGTGAAAAACTGCCTCCGCCGGCCGTATCCGAAATTCATAGCGTTCTGCTGGAGCACCTGGAAGACTTGTACGGCTTCTACGGTGCCGAAACCGGCGTCCGGGTCGCGCGCAAGCATATCTCCTGGTACACCAAGGGTCTGTCCGGATCGGCGGCGTTCCGGCATCAGATGAACCGGCTCGACAGTGTGATCGAACAGCGCGCCACGGTCGATGATTTTTTCAGTGCCCTGGCGCAACGCCACGCACATCTGGTTTATGACAGCTCGGCAGAGGCACCCCCCGCCGAGGCCGAGGAGCTTGCTGCATGACGACGCATCAACCGTCCCCGCTTGCCCAGGCCGCCACGACGGCCCTGGAAAAGTACTTCACCGAACTCGGTGGCGAACCCGCGACCGATGTCTACGATATGGTCATCAGTTGTGTCGAACGACCCATGTTGCAGGTTGTGATGGCACAAGCCGCCAACAATCAAACGGTGGCCGCCCAGATACTCGGCATCAACCGCAACACCCTGCGCAAAAAATTATCCGACCACGGCCTACTCTGAGGCCCGTGTTTTCCGTTTTCCCATTTGATCCACGAACTTTTTACGACATCAACGCCCGATTATCATGAAAATCCGCCAGGCCCTGCTCTCCGTTTCCGATAAAACCGGTGTTCTCGAATTTGCCCAGGCACTCGATGCCCAGGGCGTTACCCTGCTCTCGACGGGCGGCACCGCTAAGTTACTTCGCGATGCCGGCCTCAAGGTGACGGAGATTGGTGATTACACCGGCTTTCCGGAAATGCTCGATGGTCGCGTCAAGACCCTGCACCCGAAAGTCCACGGCGGCATTCTGGCCCGCCGTGATCTGCCTGCGCACATGGCCACCATCGAACAACACGGGATCCCCACCATTGATCTGGTCTGCGTCAACCTGTACCCGTTCCGCGAGACCGTGGCCAAGGCCGGTGTGACGCTGGAAGACGCCATCGAGAATATCGACATTGGCGGCCCGGCCATGGTGCGCTCGTCGGCCAAGAACTACAACGGTGTCGCCATTGTGACCGATCCAGCCGACTACGCCCCGCTCATCGATGAAATGAAAGCCCATGCCGGCGCTCTGTCGTTGACCACGCGCTTTGGGCTCGCCAAAAAAGCCTTCACCCACACCGCCCGTTACGATTCGGCCATTGCCAACTGGCTGACCGGCCTGGATGCCGGCGCCGAAGACCAACCGGCGGAAGCTGCGCCGACGCCATCGATCTTCCCGAGCGCCCTGCAACTCGCTTTTGATCGCTCGGAAACCCTGCGTTACGGTGAGAACCCGCTGCAACAGGCGGCCTTCTACCGGGACAGCACACCCACCGCTGGTGCGATTGCCAACTACACGCAACATGGTGGCAAGGAGCTGTCGTACAACAACATCGCTGATGCCGATGCCGCCTGGGAGTGTGTTAAAACCTTCCGAGAACCCGCCTGCGTTATCGTCAAGCACGCCAACCCCTGTGGCGTCGCCGTCGATGGCAATTTGCTAAAAGCCTACGAAAAGGCCTTCCAGACCGATCCGACCTCGGCCTTTGGCGGCATCATCGCCTTTAACGGCCCAGTCGACGTGGACGTCATCGAAGCCATGAACGAGCGCAAGCATTTCGTTGAGGTGCTGATCGCCCCGGCATTCACGCCAGCTGCCATGGCGCTACTGAACGCCAAGGCCAATCTGCGTGTGCTTACCGTCCCGCTGCCGGGCGGCGACCAACCGGTTTATCACGCACTGGAACTCAAGCGCGTTGGCGGCGGTCTGTTGGTGCAGACGCCCGATGCCTTCAATGTTCAGGCCAGCGATCTGAAGGTGGTCACCAAGGTTCAGCCCACCCCGGCCCAGATCGCCGATCTGCTGTTTGCTTACCGCGTTGCAAAATTCGTCAAATCAAATGCTATAGTCTTCTGCGGCAACGGCATGACCCTTGGCGTGGGTGCCGGCCAGATGTCGCGTGTGGACTCAACCCGCATTGCCGCCATCAAGGCTGCCAACGCCAAGCTCTCGCTTGCCGGCAGCGTGGTTGCTTCTGATGCATTCTTTCCGTTCCGTGATGGTGTCGACGTTCTGGCCGAAGCCGGTGCCAAGGCCGTGATCCAGCCCGGCGGTTCGATGCGTGACGAAGAGGTTATCGCTGCCGCGGACGAACATGGTCTCGCCATGGTTGTCACTGGTGCCCGTCATTTCCGCCATTAATTGTCCGAGATTACCCTTATGTCCCGCTCAACACTGACGCTGAATCTTCTGACGGCGATTACTCTGGCAACGGCATCGTTCGCGCACGCGGCCGATGATGCCCCGGCCCCCGCAACGGAGAACGCACCGAATAATGTGGTTGTGGTTGGCAGCCCCGACACCACAACAGAAAAACCAGTTGCCGATGCCAAAGCCCCCGCCAGCACAGATAGCCAGAGCTGGTACAGCAAGGCCTGGAATACCGCGGGTCAGCATCTGTCTGATCTGTGGACGAAGGGAGATGTTGAGGTCTATGTCCCGTTCTGGACGTATCACCTGCCGTTCGCCTATTCGCCCTCGCAACGTTCGGACTACACAGAATATCCGGCCGGTGGTGGTATCGGTAAAGGCTGGTACAACCAGAGCGGCAACTGGGAAGGCGTCTATCTGATGGCCTTCCAGGACTCGCATGGCAAGCCGATGTATATGGGCGGCTATGGCTGGATCCCGACCTGGAACCCGATCAACGAGAAGTCCCGTATTGGCGTCGGCGCGACAGTCTTCATGTTCATGCGCTCCGACATCAACTACTACGCGCCCACACCGGGCATTCTGCCGATGGGGTCGATCGGCTATGGCCCGATCGACGTTCAGGTCGCCTACATTCCCGGCGGCGAAGGTTACGGTAACGTCCTCTTCTGGTGGGCGAAGTACTCGTTCAAGTAATTCAGGCAATCCCTTTTCTGGCAGGAACGTTTCATGAAGATTCTCGTTGTCGGCTCTGGTGGCCGTGAACATGCACTGGCCTGGAAACTGGCCCAAGCCGCGGGTGTGACCCGCGTGTTCGTTGCCCCCGGTAATGCCGGCACTGCCCGCGAAGCCAAGCTGGAGAATCTACCGGTCACAGATATCAACGCGCTGGCTGACTTTGCCGCGCAGAACAACATCCACCTGACGGTGGTCGGCCCAGAGGCACCGCTGGCCGCTGGCATCGTGGACGTTTTCCGTGCCCGTGGCCTGAAAATTTTCGGGCCAACCCAGGCGGCCGCACAGCTTGAGAGCTCTAAAGATTTTGCCAAGCGGTTCATGGCACGTCACAACATCCCGACGGCCGGGTTTGAAACATTTACCGATGCAACCGCCGCCCACGATTACATCAACCGCCGTGGCGCGCCGATCGTCATCAAAGCCGATGGCCTGGCCGCTGGCAAGGGTGTGGTGGTGGCCATGTCTCTGGACGAGGCACATGCAGCGATTGACGACATGCTTTCGGGCAATAAACTCGGCAGTGCGGGTGCCCGCGTGGTCATCGAAGATTTTCTGGATGGCGAAGAGGCCAGCTTCATCGTCTTGGTAGACGGCAAGCACGTATTGCCAATGGCCACCAGCCAGGATCACAAGCGCATTGGCGATGGCGACACCGGCCCGAATACTGGCGGCATGGGTGCCTACTCGCCGGCCCCCGTGGTAACGCCTGAGATCCACGCCAAGGCCATGCGTGAAATCATCCTGCCAACGGTTGAGGGCATGGCGGCCGATGGTATTCCGTTTACCGGCTTCCTCTACGCTGGGTTGATGATCGGCAAAGACGGTTCGGTCAAGACACTGGAATTCAACGCCCGCATGGGAGACCCGGAAACGCAGCCGATCATGATGCGTCTGAAATCAGACGCCGTGACGATGTTCGAGCACGCCATTGATGGCACGCTCGACCAGGCAGAAACCGAATGGGATCGCCGCGTCGCCCTGGGTATTGTGCTGGCGGCGCAGAACTACCCCGAAACGCCGCGCAAGGGTGATGTGATTCATGGCCTGCCCGCGGGTAACGCGGCCGGTGATGACGCTCACGTGTTCCATGCCGGCACTGCCGATGCGAATGGGGAGGTCGTCACCAACGGGGGGCGCGTCCTCTGTGTGACTGCTCTGGGTGAGAACGTGGCGCAGGCGCAGAAGCGGGCCTATGAAGCGGCTGAAAGCATTCGCTTCGATGGCATGCAGTACCGCAAGGACATCGGCTACCGCGCCATCAACCGCTGAGCAAGCCGGACTGTCATGTCTGAAACCTCAGGCCAAACACGCTCATCGATCGTTGAGGCCTACTTTCGCGGACTGCAGGCGCGCATCGTCGAGGCGCTATCATCGCTGGACGGCCAACCCTTTCGTACAGATCGCTGGACCCGACCGGCTGGTGGTGGCGGTGTTTCCTGCCTGATTGAAGAAGGCAACCTGATCGAACGTGGTGGTGCCAATTTCTCACACGTCATGGGAGATCAGCTACCACCATCTGCCTCGGCACACCGCAGCGAACTGGCTGGTCGCCCGTATGAAGCCATGGGCGTATCGCTGGTCATGCACCCGCGCAACCCCTACTGCCCGACCGCCCATATGAATGTGCGCTACTTTGTCGCGCACCCGCCGAAGGATCAGCCAGATGCGGCACCGGTCTTCTGGTTTGGCGGCGGTATGGATCTGACACCGTATTACGGTTTTCGTGAAGATGCGGTGCATTTTCATCAGACTTGCCAGGATGCACTCACCCCACATGGCGCTGATTACTATCCGCGCTTCAAGGCGTGGTGTGACCGTTACTTCTTCCTCAAACACCGCAATGAAGCACGCGGTGTTGGCGGTATCTTCTTTGATGATCTCAATGAGCCTGGGTTTGACGCCAGCTTTGCACTGACACGCTCGGTGGGTGATGCTTTCGTCAACGCCTATGTCCCGATTCTCACGCGTCGGCGGGATACACCCTGGGGCGAGCACGAACGTGATTTCCAGGCGTATCGCCGGGGTCGCTACGTGGAATTTAATCTGGTCTACGACCGCGGCACACTCTTTGGCCTGCAGTCGGGTGGCCGCACGGAGTCGATTCTGATGTCGATGCCACCGATCGTGAAGTGGCGCTACGACTGGCAACCCGAAGCCGGCTCACCGGAAGCGGCGCTGTACACCGATTTTCTGCCGCATCAGGATTGGTTGGCTTAAATCCGAAAGTGCTTGAGCGCAGTCTATGGTGCAAGTTTGGCTCGATTTCGAGCGCTTGCGCTATGAGAGCCGGGCTTGCGCCATGGGCTGCTGCTTCGGTTTAACAGACGTGTTGCGGTTTGTTGTGTTACTGAGCCTTGTGCGCATCAATAAACGTCCGCGCCTTGGCCGTCCAAGAATCGGCCACCATACGACTGAGCATGGCATCAGCTGCATCCAGCAGATCAGCATCACATTCCTGTGACGGGATCTGCGTCAGATACATTGAGAAGCGTTCCTGATCACTCCGATAGTGCCGCAGAATGCCAAGATGCGCCTGACGGCGGCAGCTCGCGAGAAACGCCGAGGAGAGGCCATCGCGCGGCCGCAACTCGCGCACCTCAACCAATACATCTTCCCAGCGTTCGGTGCCTAACAGCGCCCGCAATTCGGTTCGCAGCGCGGCGGTACTTCTTGAGCCTGCGCCCTGATGGTTAGCTAGCTCAAGCACCTGCAAGGCTGGCTCGTACTGACGACGTGCCACCAGCATCTCTGCTTCTTGCTCCATGCGGGCGGCCACCAGTGCTGCATCGTCGGCTTCAACCCGTCCTAACCAGACTGCAGCGCGGTCGGCATCATCCAGCCCCTGAGCAGCCCGTGCCGCCAAGAGATCGGCATAACCAGCAGCAAAACCACACTTGCGAGCCCGCTCGGCAGCTTTGATGGCCGCGTCGTAGTGACCTTCCAGGAGCAGACGGAGTGATGACAGCAATGCCTGTTCGCCGCGTTTGTGCCGGCGTAGGATACGAAAGCGGGCCAAGCGGGCCGGGAGTTGCCAGGCGCCCTGCAACACTTTGAGCAAGACTGCACCCGCCACCAGTGTGGCGATAATGGCCAGCACGAGGAAATTAAGCGACATCTCGATGCGCCACGTCGACCAGACAATGAGGGCGTAGCCATCGTTACGGGCCATGAGGTCGGCAACTACAACCGCCAGCGCCCCCAGCAACAGCCCCCAGATCAGCCACCTTCTCATTGGGCAGCCTCCTTGGCAGGTGCGGTATTACCGTTGCCCTCTTTAACGGGGGCCACCGCCGCATTGGCGTTCGCGGCGACCGGGGCGTCATCATCGGCGGCAGACTCACCCGTCAGCGCTGACCGCGCTGCACTCAATGCCTGCAGCGTATCTTCCAGACTGATGGCCTGGGAGTCGATATTGAGGGTGGCCAATTGGTGCAGGGTGTCGAGATCGCCTTTGACCAGCGCATCGGTGGAATCGGCATACTTCAGGATCCAGGCCCGCGCCTGGGAGAGCGTCTGCTGATACGTTACGGTATTACGCATGATGAGCGCATGTCTGGCATCAAGTAGCAGTAAGCGTAGCCCCTGCTGCAGAAATACTTTCTGTTCGGGAGCGATCAGGCCGGGCTCGGCACGATCCAGCCGCTGAACCCGGACCATACTGCGAACGGCGTTCCAGATATCCTGACCGAGCGCCAGGGCGAACTGGCGCGCACGCTCCAGCCATTCCGCCGACGTTGGTACATCTGGCGAAGCAGGCTGCTTGGCATTCGGTGCTGTCGGTACTCGACCTTCCTGAATCAGGGGCAACTTATCGAGCGTGGCAATGACCGCATCCAGGTTCTGTACGGCGGCCCGCAGATCCAGCGTACGCTGGGACTTGATCGCCACCAGATCACGGCCAACGGCCAGACGCAGCGCCTGTGCTGCCGCCCCCGGCTGATTCGCCAGACGGCGCTGGATAGATTGCATGGCGTTGAGCAGCATCGACGTGTCACCGGTACTGATCCAGGACTGCCACCCGGCATCGAGTTGCTGTTCGAATCGTTCCAACGCCAGCAAGGACCGCTCCTGCAGGAGGGCATCTTGCATCTGCTGCACATCTTCACGTAGCCGTGTCTGATCCGCCATGGCCGCTTCCAATGCGGTCAAGCGGCCATCGACGGTGGCGATTTGTCCGGCTTCGTTATCCAAGGTCTCCCAGAAACGTACCGCCATCAGTTGCTGGATACCAACACCGATCAACAGTATCAGCAGAACAACCCACATCCACCGACCACCGGGCAGCTTTCTGGGCCGGCGACTCCGGGGGTTACCCGGTGCCGTAGCGGCTGATGCTTCCTGTTGTGTCTGTGCGTCACTCATGAAGTTTCCAATCCGGTATTAAATGGCAGGGTGCTGCGGCTAAAAATCTTCAACAGATACCCGTGTGGTCGTTCAGGTATCTCCAGCATTATACGATCGGAGCCCATCAAGCATCCCGACGTCACCGCCTGCCGTCACCGTGACACGATTGAATCCGAGTTCGCGGGCAACGTCGGCAATACGCGAGTGAGGTACGAGTAGCGGCTGTGTGATTAATTCCTGCTGCACCGCTCTGGGGGCGGCTGAGATCAGGCATCGCAGGGATTCGCTGCTGCTGATCAACAGCGTACCGCCTCCCGATGCCATCCAGTCCTGCAAACGTTCAAGGGCATCGGGATGCAACGTGCGCCGGTATACGGCGACCTCGTCCACACGTGCCCCACGTGCACGTAGGGACTGCGCCAGAACATCACGGCCGCCCTCGCCCCGGATCAGGGCAAAGGCCTTGCCCTCGCAATGCGGTTGGGCAAAGAAAGCCTCCGCCAGAAGACCCTCTGTGTCGTACTGCGCCGCCGGCACAATAATCTGATGAACGCCCAACGCAGCGAGGGCACGTGCCGTACCGGGACCGATACACGCGGCAACCCGGTTTTCCGGCCAGCTATCCTGACCGGCGCTGAGCGAAAGCCAGGCCATGCGTACGGCGTTGGCGCTGATAAAGATGGTCGCCGCGTAATCATTGGATGCCCGAGCGATTGCTTCGAGCGCACCCTGTGCCGGCACTGGTTCAATGGCAAGAAAGGGAATGTGTGCGGCATGGCCACCCAGGGCACGAATCCCCGCCAGCAATCCTTCGGCCTGACCTTCGGGTCGCGTCACCAGAAATGACCTGCCGCAAAGCCCGGTTGATTGGGGCATCGGCGTCATGCTCAGACAGGCGGTTGCTGAAGCTGTGCAATGAGTGCGTCTGCCCCATCAGCCAGCAAGCGTTCCGCCAGGGCCGTGCCGAGAGCTTCGGCCTCCGCCCAGGCACCCCGACATTCGCCGGCTACGATCTGTGCGCCATCAACCGACGCAACCAACCCACGCAACCAGAACTGTTCACCGGCCTCACCAACGGCAAATCCGGCGATGGGCAGGTGACAGCTACCTCCCAGGCGGCGTGAAAAAGCGCGCTCAGCCCGAACACACGCCGTGGTCTCCGCATCCGCTAGGCCATCGGCGATTTGCTGATTGACGGGTTGCCCGGCACAGATCTCGATACCCAGCGCACCCTGACCGGGCGCCGGCAACATGTCGGCTGGATCAATTCTTGCCCGGATCCGGTCGGCCAGACCAAGGCGAACTAGCCCGGCAGCGGCCAGAATGATGGCATCGTATTCGCCGGCATCCAGTTTTTTAAGCCGGGTGTCCAGATTACCGCGCAGTGGCTTGATGATCAGATGCGGAAAGCGGGCACGTAACTGCGCTTCACGACGCAGACTTGAGGTTCCCACAACGGCCCCTTCGGGCAAATCGGCCAGGGCCGCATAGCGCGGGCTGACAAAGGCATCACGCGGATCCTCCCGCTCACTGATCGCAGCCAATACAAACCCTTCAGGCATCTCCATGGGAACATCTTTCATGGAATGTACCGCCAGATCGGCCCGGCCTTCGGCCATGGCGACTTCCAGTTCCTTGATGAAAAGCCCTTTACCACCGATCGCTGCCAACGGACGATCCAGAATCTGATCGCCCCGGGTGGTCATCCCCAGAATCTGCACATCACGGTCAGGATTCTGCGCCCGCAGACGTCGCTGGACATGCTCGGCCTGCCACATGGCCAGACGGGATTCTCGGGAAGCAATGACAAGAGGTTGAGACATAACAGTGATCCTGCAAATACCTGAGGGGCCAAGCGCCCGCCTATGCAATCGTAGCACGCGCCATCCCTTATAATGCGGGGTTATTAGCCACTTTGCGCCCCCGGGCCACGTCTGCCATGTCTGCCAACGAAAAACCCCCAGCCACCACGCCCTACACCTGGGCTGGCCGTTTTGACGAACCGATGTCGGAACTCGTCAAACGTTATACCGCTTCGGTTAATTTCGATCAGCGCCTCTGGCAACAGGATATCCGCGGTTCACTAGCGCATGCCCGCATGCTGGCCAAGCAACAGATCATCAGCGCCCAGGATCTGGCTGATATTGAACAGGGCATGGCGCAAATTCTGGGTGAGCTGGAACGGGGCGAATTCACCTGGTCGCTCGATCTGGAAGATGTGCACCTGAATATCGAGCACCGCCTGACGAGCCTGGTGGGTGATGCCGGCAAGCGGCTGCATACCGGCCGTTCACGTAATGACCAGGTTGCCACCGACATCCGCCTCTGGCTGCGCGACAGCATTGATCTCCTGATCGAACTCTTCAAACGTCTGCAATTGGCTTTGGTCACACTGGCCGAACAACATGCAGCGACGCCCATGCCCGGCTTTACGCACCTGCAAGTCGCGCAACCCGTCACCTTCGGCCATCATCTAATGGCTTATGTGGAGATGCTGGCGCGTGACACCGAACGCCTGACGGATCTGCGCCGTCGAGTCAATCGACTACCGCTGGGCAGCGCCGCGCTGGCCGGAACCACGTACCCAATCGATCGCCACTTCGTCGCCGAACAACTCGGTTTCGAGGCCGTTTGCGAAAACTCGCTGGATGCCGTGTCGGATCGCGACTTTGCCATCGAATTCTGTGCTGCCGCCGCACTGGCCATGATTCACCTCTCCCGCTTCTCGGAAGAACTGGTGCTCTGGATGACGCCGCGTTTCGGCTTCGTGATGCTGGCCGACCGTTTTTGTACGGGTTCGTCAATCATGCCGCAGAAGAAAAACCCGGACGTACCGGAACTGGCACGCGGTAAGACCGGCCGCGTCATTGGTGATCTGAATACCCTGCTTGTACTGATGAAAGGTCAGCCCCTGGCCTACAACAAGGACAATCAGGAAGACAAGGAACCGCTGTTTGATGCCGTCGACACCCTGACCGATACCTTGCGTATTTTCGTCGACCTGGTACCCGGCATTACCGTACGCCCGGAACCGATGGCCAACGCGCTACTTCAAGGCTATGCCACGGCTACTGATCTGGCCGATTATCTGGTCCGCAAGGGTCTGCCCTTCCGTGAAGCGCACGAGGTCGTGGGGCTGGCCGTCAAAGCGGCCGAGAAGAAAGGGGTCGACCTGGCTGATCTCACGCTGCAGGAGCTGCAAGCCTTCTCCGGACTCATTGCAGGCGATGTGGTTGATGCCTTGACGGTCTCGGGCTCTCTAGCCGCCCGCAACCACATCGGTGGCACCGCACCCAATCAGGTAAAAGCGGCGATAGATCGGGCCAGAAAACGGCTAGCCTGAGGATTGCTCGCGGGTCTATGCCACCGACAGGCCGGCCAGCGTTGCAACCCCCAGAACCAGGAACAACACCGCGGTAACCCGGTGCACCAGTTCAATCCGGATCTTCTTTAACAGCAGGTTGCCAAAGAACACCAGCGGCACATTGGCGAACAACATGCCTACCGTGGTGCCCATCACGACCGGCAACAACTCATTGAACCGCGCCGCCAGTATGGCCGTTGCGACCTGAGTCTTGTCGCCCATCTCCAGCAGAAAAAAGATGACCGTCGTCATCACGAAGACACCATAACGACGCAGATTCTTTTCGGCCGCGTTTTCCTCATCTTCATCCAGACGGTCCGGAATCAAGGTCCAGATGGCCATGGCAATAAAGGAGAGACCAACGATCCAGCGCATCCAGTCCGGGCCAATCCACTCGAACACAGACTCCCCCACCCAGGCCGCCAGCGCATGGTTGAATAGGGTCGCCACAAAAATACCGGCGCTGATCGCCCAGGGTGCACGATAGCGTGCTGCCAACACCAAAGACAGTAATTGGGTCTTGTCACCGATCTCGGCAAGCGCCACGACACCTGTGGCGATCAGAAATGCATCCATCAGTTTTTGTAGGGCTCAACCAGCGTCTGCAATTCGCCTGCCTGGAACATTTCCATCATGATGTCGCTGCCGCCGATAAACTCACCGTTGACATACAACTGAGGAATCGTTGGCCAGTTGGCGTAAACCTTGACCCCTTCACGAACCTCGGGGTTTTCCAGCACGTTAACGCTGAAAAACTTGCTGACGCCGCTTTCGCGCAGGAGCTTGCAGGCGCGTTGCGAGAAACCACACTGCGGAAACTGCGGGGTACCCTTCATATACAGGACGACCGGATGACCTTTGACCTGTTCGTCAATGAGGCTTAGGACGGGATTATTGTTGTCGCTCATCGTGATTCCGTTTCTTTGAGTTCTCTGGGGGTAATACGAAGACCGCCGAGTCTAGCCAAGCGGCCCTGTCACGTCAAACGCGATGACGCTGATGCGGGTGCCGCACATACTCGACGACGCTGTAGATCAGCATACCGGTTAGCAAGGCCAGCACATAGATGATGCCGGCATCCAGGCCAGCACCTAAGAGCACTAAGCCGGGGCCCGGGCAGATGCCTGTCAGCCCCCAACCGATTCCGAACAACACCGAGCCGCCGATCAGGCGTAAATTGATCACCGAATTGGTCGGCAAATTCAGGGGTTCCCCCAGCAGCGTGACCGGACGAGCACGCAACCAGCGATAGCCCAGGGCGCCGACAACGAGACCACCGCCCATGACCAGTGCCAGCGAGGGATCCCAGAGACCGGTCACATCGAGAAACCCGACCACCTTGGCCGGATTGGCCATACCGGAAAGAATCAGTCCCAGACCAAGCATCAGGCCAGCCAGCAGCGCGGTGAGCCATTGCAGGTGTTTCATACCGCACCCCCCACCAGATGACGCACCACATAGACGGTGATCATGGCCGCAGCCATGAACGTGCCCACCGCCACCAGCGAACGGGCAGAAAACCGGGACAGACCACAGATACCGTGGCCACTCGTGCACCCATTGGCATAACGGGTTCCGATGCCAACCAGAATACCCCCAACCACCAGGCCAGCCACCCCGGTTTGCTCGGTGACCGGCGGCAGCGCCGCCCACACTTGCCAAACCACGGGCGCCAGAATCAACCCGAGCAGAAAGGCCACGCGCCACCCGAAGGGCTCGCGCTTTCGCTGAACCAGCAGGTCCACCAGATGACCGATGATGCCACTAATACCGGCGATGCGGCTCTGCGTCCACGCCAGCCAGACGGCGGCTGCACCGATCAGCGCGCCGCCCACCAGGGCGGCGATGGCCGCTGCCAGGGTGAAGGATTGCCAATCAATACTCACGATTTGCCCACCTGATCAACCACAGGCTTGCCCGTTTTTGGTTGCGCGCAATAGAGCTGATACAAGGTCCCCAGAATCACCTGGACGTGCGGGTGGCTGACCGTGTAATAAATGTACTTACCATCACGCCGGGTTGCAACCAGCCCCTCCTTGCGGAGCACACCGAGTTGCTGGGATAGCGTCGGTTGATGAATGTCGAGCATTTCCTCAAGCTCGCCGACGGCATACTCGCCCTGCAACATCTGGCAGAGCAGCATCAGCCGATCGGGATTGCCGATGACCTTGAGCAGCGAAACCACCTCGCCCGCCTGACCACGCATCCATTCCAGATCCAGTTGGGGCAAAGCCGCCCGGGCCGATGCCTTCGTTATTTTTTGGGAATTAAGTGCTTTTTTAGTTGCCATGATTCTCTGTTGGAACGATTTAACGCACCTACACTATACCACACAATATATTCACCACGGTTGAAACTGACGTGACCAAACCCGCCGGTTATTGCTGCGTTAAAATGCGCGCATGAGCAAAAAACCGACCTGGCGTAAACCCAGCGGCGCCCCCGTCTCCTGCACCGAAAAGATCAAGGTTCTGAACGAGAACTACGATGAGTTACGGGTGTTGGCGCAAGAAACCCTGGACGACGCCCTACTCATGGGCTGCAGCGAATCTCAGATCCGCCAGGTGCTGCATGAGATGATTGAAGCGCTGCCCGCCTCTTATGGCGAGCTTTCCGACTGACTAGGCGGCCAGCCAGCTGAGCCGGCGGGCATGCCAGTCCAGCACGGCCGTTTTACTGATCATCTTTCCAGCGAGTTCAGGATGCGCTGCCGCGATCACCTGTCGGGCAAACTGAGAGAGAAATGATGCCTTGAGTTCGGCGCGCGCCCGATCGACACCAATACTTTCGTAGGGCACAGAGGAGAGCAACAGAAATCCGTCATCGGGAATCCGTCCTGCGGCCATATTGGCCTCGATGATGCCAGCGGCACGGGCAATCGGCTCGGACAGATCGGGACTATAGGGCCCGATAATCAGTGCCAGATTGGGCGTGTGCAGAAAATCGAAGCCCCGACCCAGACAGATCATCCACTCGCGATGCTCAATGTCCAGCAGGCGCTCGCCACGGCGGGCCTGTTCCCGTACCTGAGCCACATGACGGACATTGCCTTGGAGCAACGGCAACAGATCATCCCGCATCCCCAGTGGCAACTCCGGCAAAAGCGCCGAGAGGCGGATCGGCAAATCAGCCATCGCATCCGGCCCTAGGGCGCCCACATCCAGACACTGCCCATCCGCGCCGTGCAAGATCAGCGCATCCTCGTCGGTTTCAAACCCGCAGATGAGGGGATACACCGTTCCGTGCCCTGCCCCGAAGATCGTTGATATCTGCTGGTGGATCGCCTGCGTATGTTCAAAGGCCGCCTGCTGGTCATAGCCGAAGCCGGCGCAGCCACGGTGGTGATCGCCGCGCGAAAAATGATAGGTCACCAGAAACAGCACCTGTCGGCCTTCATGCACCCGATCCATCACGTACTGGGTGAGCACTTCACCCAGATGCGGCCAGCCCAGATCAAACCGCCCGCCCAGGTTTCTGAAGGGCATGAGGATCCCCACCGGGGTCCCGGTTGCCACCGGAATATTGATGCGCCCATCCATGCACTTCAGCACGGCAATCGCTGTCGGGTGCCGGCTCTGATAACGCGTTCGGGCCAGCATCGCCTCGGGGCTCCGGTAAGCTTCGCCATGGCGCCCAGCCAGGGCTTCAAGCCAGGCAATCCGCTGTTCGATCGGCTTACTATGAACGTCGTTCATCACCGCTCCCCGCTGCAAAACACCTATGCGTTGTTCGATACCTTCGGAAATGCCACCAGGTGATCAATCTCCAACCGGATCCCGATCATTTCGCCGATCTGGTGATCGTGATGACTGGGTACCAGTGACAATACCTGATGACCCGATGCCAGTTCAAGCGTATACAGAAATGCAGCGCCGCGAAAGACCCGTTCGAGCACCCGGGCGCGCACGGGGCTGTGATCGTCGTGCTGGATATCATCCGGGCGGATCAGGACATCCACCTCACCCCCATCCGCCACATCCACCGGCTGGATGCGACAGAGTTGGCCCAATTCAAAATCGATACAATTGCCGTTACTCACCGTGGCGGGCAAAAACACGCCATCACCCACAAAGGTCGCCACATGGCGGGTTGCTGGCTCATGATAGAGCGCGTATGGTGGCGCCCACTGCTGCAGGCCCCCGTTCAGCATTACACCTACCCGGTCGGCCATGGCAAAAGCCTCCTGCTGGTTATGCGTTACCAGCAGACCCGTGGTGCCGGTCGCCTTGAGAATGTTGTGCACATCAATCGACAGTCGTTCACGTAACTCGACATCCAGATTGGAAAATGGCTCGTCCATGAGCAGCAACGTTGGCCCAGGCGCCAACGCCCGCGCCAGAGCGACGCGCTGCTGCTGGCCACCGGATAACTCATGCGGATAGCGTGTGCCGGCATGCTCAAGACCGACGAGGGCGAGCATCTCTTCCACCCGACGCGTTGTGTCGATACGTGACCACTCACGCAGGCCGAAGGCCACATTGTTGGCCACTGTCAGATGTGGAAAGAGCGCATAGTCCTGGAACACCATGCCAATCTGTCGACGCTCGGGCGCCAGCTGCCAGCGCGCATCGGCAACCCAGTGGCCATTGAGGGCAATACGCCCCTCACGCAAAGGCTCAAAGCCGGCAATGGCCCTTAAGACTGTTGTCTTACCACAGCCCGAGCCCCCGAGCAGGCAGCCGATTTCGCCCGGCGCCAGGGAAAAAGACAAACCGCTAACGACCGGATGTGCACCATAACCCAGCGCGACCGAATCAAGAATCAATGCGTCCATACGTACTCTGTTCTGTCTTTCCTAGTGCAAACCGGATTCGGATTTCCTGACCAGCAGTATGACGGGCAACAGACCCGCCAGTACAATCGCGAGGCTGGGTAACGCGGCGCGGTCCCACATACCTTCCGATGTCATTTCAAACACCCTGACTGCGAGCGTATCCCAGCCAAAGGGGCGTGTCATCAGGGTAATGGGCATCTCCTTCATGACATCCACAAAAACAATGAGCGCGGCTGTGAGCAAGCCACCCCGGACCAACGGCAGCTGCAGATGAAACAGCACCTGCCGCGGAGAAAGTCCCAGCGAGCGGGCGGCATTACCCTGATTACGGGTAATCCGCTGCATGGCGGCATCCACAGGTTGGTAAGCCACGGCCAGAAATCGGGCCGATAGCGCCAGCAACATCACCAGCATGGAGCCCTTGAGAATTTGCGATGTTTCCCAACCCAGCCACCCTGCAAGGGTGATGAGCCGGTTATCCAGCCAGGCGACAGGAATAAAAACACCGACGGCCAACACCGTTCCGGGTATGGCGTAACCGAGTGTGGCTAACCGCACCAGCCACTGGGTAAGCGGATCCCGGTGATGCTGGCGAATGGCACTGAGTAACAGGCCCAGGACCGTCACCACGGTCGCGGCCAGACCTGCTAGCCATATGGAGTGCAGGAGAAAGACCGGATACCGGCTATCAAGATCTTCCTGCCAGACTGACTGTGCCCACACCAGCAACTGGATGACCGGTACGACAAAGGCCATGGCCAGAACGAGCGAACAATACAGGGGCGCTGCCCAGCGGGCACCTCGCTGCAAACGGATCCGGACCGGGCTGAAGTGCTTGGCGGCATAGCGACGATTCTGTCGCACGCGCTGATCAATCGCGGCCAGGATCAGTACAAAAAGTACCAGCAACGACGCCAGCTGACTGGCAACGGGTAGATTGAACAGCGAAAACCAGGCTTTATAGATGGCCGTCGTGAAGGTATCAAAGCTGAAGATGGACACACTACCGAAATCGGCCAGTGTTTCCATCAGCGCCAGCGTCATCCCACCCGCGATCCAGGGACGCGCCATCGGCAGCGCCACTTTCCAGAATGCCTGTGACCGCGTGTAACCCAGGGCCTGGGCCGCCTCAACCGCACGCAGCCCCTGGGTAATAAAGGCATTTCGCGCCAGCAGATACACATAGGGATAAAACGCCAGCGTGAGCACCAGTACCACGCCGCCCGTTGATCGGATCGGCGGAAACCACTGCGATGACCCGAACCAATCCCGCAGTAGTGTCTGTACCGGGCCCGTGTAATCGAGCAGCCCAACTTGCACGAAAGCCAGCACATAGGCTGGCATCGCCAGGGGCAGCATGAGGCTCCATGAAAAAAACTTCCGCCCCGGAAAATCGCAAACGGCTGTCAGCCACGCCAAGGGCACACCGAGAAAGAGCACGCCCACACCCACCCCGACAATCAATATGCCTGTGTTCCACAAAACGCCCGGAAGCACATAAGCAGCCAGATGAGACCAGGCTTCTGGTTGTGGCTCGAAAAACGATGCCAACACCACCAGCAACGGTATGAGTGTTAAAGCAGCAATGGCCAGGGCCCTGAGTGGGCCCCAGCCTCGCCAGTTCCAGAAAGATCGCTGCCCCAGCATCCGCAATTAGGGTCCCGATGAACCGCCAGACATCAACGATACCCAGCCCGGTCCATCAGCCGTGTTGCCGCCGCCTGCAACTCCCCGGCTTTCGACACATTGATCAGATCCATCCGGAAGGGCCCCCACTGACGGATAATCGAATCGGGTTTCACATGCGGGTTGGCGGGATATTCGAAATCCTTGTCCGTGTATATTTCCTGAGCCTTACCGGCAGACAGCCATTCGATCAGTTTCTGGCCACCGGCGGCATTGGGTGCGTAACGGGTAACACCCGCACCCGAGATGTTGACGTGCACCCCGCGTGCTTTCTGATTGGCCCAGAATAATCCCACGGGCAGATTCGGATCCTTATCCAGCTGGCGCGCCAGATAGTAGGTGTTCACAATGCCGACATCGCACTGACCTGCCGCAACCGCCTTGATCAGGGCATTGTCATCAGGAAACACATCGGTCGCCAGGTTGGCGACCCAGCCGCGTACCACCTGCTCCGTCTGTTTTTCGCCCAGCGTTGCAATCATGGTTGCGACCAGTGACTGGTTGTAGACTTTTTTCGAGGTGCGCAGACAGAGCTTGCCCTTCCACTCCGGATTGGCCAGCGCTTCGTACGTAGACAGGTTCAACGGATTGACGGCTTTCTTGTTATAGATAATGGTCCGTGCCCGAATCGATAGCCCATACCACTCCCCTCGGGGATCACGCAGGTTGGCCGGAATATTGGCGTTTAGCACCGGCGACTTGATGGCACGTAAGAGTTTCATCTCGCTGGCTTGCCAGAGGTTGCCGGCATCAACCGTAATCAGCACATCTGCCGGTGTTTTTGCACCTTCCGCTTTCAGGCGCTCGAGCAGCGGGCCTTCTTTGTCGGTCAACACCTGAATCTGGGTACCTGTCTCCTGCGTGTAGGCATCAAAGAGCGGTTTGATCAGCTGTTCATTGCGTGCCGAGTAGACCGTCACCGTGTCGGCAGCGACCGATCCGGCCAGAAACAAGCCCAAGAGCGCTATGCGCCCAGGGGAATCGAAGAGAGCGTGAATTCTGGACATCATTGGCCTGACCTTTATGAAAAACAGCGAATCTGCGGTCATTTTAATGGTAATTATTCTCATTTGCAAGACTTTAGATGCGTCGGCGAACGGGCTTCTCTGCCAGCCCACCCAACAGGGCCTTCCGGGTTCTGGGTAGCGCAAGACGTTCCAGCCACCAGCGTAGCGCTGGGCCCCGCTCCCCGCGACCCACATGCCAGGCATACGAGAGCATGGCCGGCCGCCGCGCAGGCGATCGGGGCTTTTCGATCAACCGGCCCTGGGCCAGCGCATCGCGAATCAGTGGTTCGGGCAGATAGCCACAGCCCAACCCACGAAGTTGCGCATCAATCTTGAGCGCCATCGACGGCAATGTCAGCACATCCTGTCCGGGCAACAATCCCACCGTCATGGGCGTCAGCTGGCGCGCACTATCTGCCAGCGCAACCACCCGGTGTGGCCTCAGCAGATCATCTGTAATCGGACCTTTGGCGCGCGCCAGCGGGTGTCCCGGGGCCACAACAAAAAGAAAAGCAACCTCGCCCAACGGCGCACTCTCGATGCCCGCCGCAGGGCCCGGTTGATCGACAACACCGATCGCCAGATCGGCCCGTCCTGTCAGCAATGACTCCCAGGTACCGGACAAGGTTTCGCGCAATAGACGGACCCGCGTGGGCGGTTGCTGGGCCAGAAAGTCACTCACCAGATCAAGGATTGCCGCTTCGGTCACGATGCTGTCCACCGCAATCGTCAACTCAGCCTCCCAACCGGTTGCCACACGTCTGATGCGTTGCGCTACCGACTCTAGCTCATTGAGCAGCCGTTCACTTTCGCGCACCAGTGCAGCACCCGCCTCAGTTAACCGTGCCTGTCGAGATCGACGATCAAACAACAGGACATCAAGCTGTTCCTCAAGCTGGCGGATACTGTAGGTCACCGCCGAAGGCACCTTGCCGAGGATGCGTGCAGCCGCTGCAAAACTGCCGGAACTGGCAATCAGCCGAACCATTTCCAGCAGTTCGGGGGTCAGGGGCGATGTGTGCGAT
>JBFYKG010000022.1:0-19398 GCA_041311015.1 Rhodocyclaceae bacterium
TCGGGTGGCCTTGTTGTGGGGTGATGACGCCTGGGTGGTTGCTGATCTGGCGCAGCGCCTCGGGATTGCCGAAGCCCATGGACGGCAGACGCCGCAATCCAAGCTCGAGCAGGTGGCTGCCTGGCAGGCGGCCGGCCGGGTGGTTTGCATGGTGGGCGATGGGGTCAACGATGCCCCGGTGCTGGCGCAGGCGCAGGTATCAGTTGCCATGGGCGAGGGCACCGAGCTGGCAAGAACCCAGGGCGATTGCATCCTGCTGGGCCGGCATCTGGCGGTATTGCCCGACAGTATCGGGTTGGCCCGAGCCACCCGCAGAACAATCCGCGAAAATCTCTGGTGGGCAGTCCTCTATAACGCCGTTGCCCTGCCTGTGGCGATGGCCGGCCTGTTGACCCCCTGGCTTGCGGGGATTGGCATGTCGTTCAGCTCGCTCTGGGTGGTCTTGAATTCGCTGCGATTACAGCGCAAAGTGATCAAGTAAGTCGGCGTGCCGACTGTTTCTAGTGACGGAGTTGCCAGTTGGAATCCCTTTACTTGCTGATCCCGGTTTCGATCGTTCTGGTCTTTGTGATTGCCGGCCTGTTCTGGTGGTCGGTCCGTTCCGGCCAGTTTGATGACCTTGAGGGTCCGGCGCACCGAATCATGATGGATCAGGAGCAGGGTCCGGACCCGTCTGCGCACGATCCGAGAAGCCCCCAAGGGCGGACGCCGGATTGATTCGCCCCTGGAGGGCAGTGATCGCCGTTGTGCGATGCAACCAAATTTGACCTGGATCAACAAGTCTTCAATTGAGCAGTCATTTCTGCAAGTTGGGTCTTGTAACAGACACCAGACCCCGCCCATACTAGCGCCTGCAGGGTTATAGAACTCGGTTCTCACCCTGCTTCTCTGTTGGGGTTGAGGGTGCGCTGTTTTAAACAGTGCACCTTTTTTTTGCCCGGATGCCGTGCCTAGCCTATTTTTTAAGCGAAATCTCAGCCCGGCCGGCAAATTTGACCTAGATCAAACAATGCTTATTCAGTTAGAATTAAGCCTTCGTTAAGGGTTGGTTTTGTAGCAAAATCAGGGTGTTTGTTTAATCAAAGAGGTGCGTCCAATGTCTGTAATGTCGGATACGCAATCTGTATACAACTACAAGATTGTTCGGCAATTTGCCGTAATGACGGTGATCTGGGGGATCGTCGGCATGCTGGTGGGGGTGATTGTTGCCGCCCAGCTCGTCTGGCCTGAACTCAATTTCGCTCCCTGGCTGACTTTCGGCCGTCTGCGTCCGCTGCACACCAACGCCGTGATTTTTGCGTTCGGTGGCTGTGCGCTGTTCGCAACGTCCTACTACGTTGTTCAGCGCACCTGCTACACCCGTATTTTCTGCGACAAGCTTGCGGCCTTCACCTTCTGGGGTTGGCAGCTGATCATTGTCCTGGCTGCAGTAACTCTGCCGCTGGGCATGACGTCGGGCAAGGAATACGCCGAACTTGAGTGGCCGATCGACATCCTGATCGCTGTGGTGTGGGTTGCCTACGCCATCGTGTTCTTCGGTACGATCGCCAAGCGTAAAGTCGGCCATATCTACGTGGCTAACTGGTTCTACGGTGCCTTCATCATTGCTGTGGCGCTGCTGCACATCGTGAACAGCGCCGAAATGCCGGTCAGCCTGTTCGGCATGAAGTCCTACTCGGCATACTACGGCGCACAGGATGCGATGGTCCAGTGGTGGTACGGCCATAACGCCGTGGGCTTCTTCCTGACTGCAGGCTTCCTGGGCATGATGTACTACTTCGTGCCAAAGCAAGCCGGTCGCCCGGTCTATTCGTACCGTCTGTCGGTGGTTCACTTCTGGGCCCTGATTTTCACCTACATGTGGGCAGGTCCGCACCATCTGCACTACACCGCACTGCCGGACTGGACCCAGTCTCTGGGTATGGTCTTCTCGCTGATCCTGCTGGCACCGTCGTGGGGCGGCATGATCAACGGCATCATGACCCTGTCGGGTGCCTGGCATAAGCTGCGTGACGATCCGATCCTGAAGTTCCTGATCACCTCGCTGTCGTTCTACGGCATGTCGACCTTTGAAGGTCCGATGATGGCGATCAAAACGGTGAATGCCCTGTCGCACTACACCGACTGGACCGTGGGTCACGTGCACTCGGGTGCCCTGGGTTGGGTGGCCATGGTGTCGATCGGTTCGATCTACTTCCTGATTCCCAAGCTGGTTGGCAAGCAGGAGATGTGGAGCACCAAGCTGGTGACCACGCACTTCTGGATCGCCACCGTGGGCGTGGTGCTGTATATCGCCTCGATGTGGATCTCGGGCGTGATGCAAGGCCTGATGTGGCGTGCAGTCAACGCCGACGGCACACTGACCTACAGCTTCATTGAAGCCGTGAAGGCCAGCTACCCGTTCTGGGCGATCCGTGTTCTGGGCGGCCTGATGTATCTGGTCGGCATGCTGCTGATGCTCTACAACGTCATCAAGACGATGCAGGGTGCCCGCATGGTTGACGATGCCGCTGTTCCGGCACCGGCCCACCACTAAGCTCAAGAGAATCGGAGAAAACGATGAAAATTACGCAAGAACTCGTTGAGCGCAAAGTAGGGTTACTGATCGTGCTGACCTTCCTGACCGTTCTGGTCGGTGGCGCTATCGAGATCATCCCGCTGTTCTGGCAGAAGTCGACGACGACCCCGATTGACGGGTTGAAGCCGTACGATGCCGTTCGTCTGGTTGGTCGCGATATCTATATCCGCGAAGGCTGCTACAACTGCCACTCGCAGATGATCCGTCCGTTCCGTGCTGAAACCGAACGCTACGGCCATTACTCCGTCGGTGGTGAATCGGTTTACGATCACCCCTTCCAGTGGGGCTCGAAGCGCACCGGTCCGGACCTCGCCCGCGTGGGTGCCCGTTATTCGGATACCTGGCACGTGGTTCACCTGAACAACCCGCGTGATGTGGTGCCCGAGTCGAATATGCCGGCTTACCCGCACCTCATGACCACCAAGGCTTCGGCCACGGTTGGTTCGGACGTGGATGCCAAGATGGTTGCGTTGCGCCGTGTCGGCGTGCCGTATACCGATGAGGATATCGCGGGCGCCAAAGATGCCATCGGTGACAAGACCGAGATGGAAGTTCTGGTTGCCTACCTGCAGGGTCTGGGTACGCTGCTGCCGAATGCTACAGCAGCGAATGCGGCGCCTACAGCACCTGCGGCTCAGTAATCATCATGGATCAGAACGATTTTCGTATCGCGGTAACGGTGGTTTCATTTATCGCCTTTCTCGCGATTGTGTTCTGGGCATACAACCGGAAGTCGAAGCCAGGCTTTGATGTGGCGTCGCGCATTCCGTTTGAAACCCTTGAGCAGGCCAAGCAGGACGAGGCCCGCGAATCGTCTCTGAAGTAACCCGAACCCGTCACGAACTTACGGAAGAATCATCATGCTAACTAGTGTTGCTTCGATAATTGTCACCATCGTGGTGCTGGGCAGCATCATCGGTTGCGGTTTCATTCTGTGGAACCAGAGCCGCGTGAAATTGCCCACTAAAATAGAAACCACCGGTCACGAATGGGATGGCCTCGAGGAATATAACAATCCGCTGCCGAAGTGGTGGATGTATATGTTCTGGATCACGGTTATCTTCTCGCTGGCCTATGTGTTCCTCTATCCTGCTCTGGGTAATAACAAGGGCGTGTTGGACTGGTCGTCGACCGGCCAGTGGCAGAAGGAAGTCAACAAGGCCGATGAGCAGTATGGCCCGTTGTTTGCCAAGTATGCCCAGTCGTCGGTGATTGATCTGACGCAGGACCCGCAAGCCATGGAAGTCGGCAAGCGCCTCTACCTAACCTACTGCTACCAGTGTCACGGCTCGGATGCCCGTGGTTCAAAGGGTTTCCCGAACCTGGCGGATGGCGACTGGCTCTACGGTGGTTCGCCGGAAGTGCTGCTGCAGACCATTACCAATGGCCGCAACGGCATGATGCCGCCGCATGCTCATCTGGGTAATGAGGCGATCAAGGATCTGGTCAACTATGTTCGTTCGCTGTCGGGTCTGGCCAATGACTCGTTGCTGGCTGCCAAGGGCAAAGAACTGTTTGCATCTTCTGGTTGTGCCGGTTGTCACGGTGCCGACGGTAAGGGTAACCAGGCCATCGGTGCGCCGAATCTGACCGACAACGTTTGGTTCTACGGCAGCTCCGAAGCGACGATTACCGAGACCATTACCAAGGGTCGTCAGAACATGATGCCGGCCTTCGGTGAGCGCCTGAATGAGGGTAAGCTGAAGCTGCTGGCTGCCTACATCTACAATCTGTCGCATCCTGCTGCTGCCAAGTAGTTTTGGCAGTGGTTACAGAACGCCCCTCGGTTTTCCGCGGGGCGTTTTATTTTGAGTTTGTGAACGGTATATTGAAGCGTAGAATGTTGGTATCACAACATGACTACAGGTAGATCAATGAATCAGCCAGAACAACAGTCGCAACCTGAAGCCAAGGTCGAGGTCGTCGAGCAGGAGCTCTACGCCAAGCACAAGAAAGTTTATGCCCGCGAAACGCCGGGCAAGTTTAACAACCTGCGCTGGGCACTGGTCTTCCTGACTCAGATCATCTTCTACTTTGGCCCGTGGCTGCAGTGGAATGGTCGTCAGGCGCTACTGTTTGATTTGGCCGAGCGTAAGTTTTACCTCTTTGGCCTGGTGCTCTGGCCGCAGGACGTAATCTATCTCTCGGTCCTGCTCCTGTTGTCGGCATTCGGGCTCTTCCTCTTTACAGCCGTTGCCGGCCGTCTGTTCTGTGGCTATGCCTGTCCGCAGACGGTGTACACCGAAATCTTCATGTGGATCGAGAACCGCATCGAGGGTGACCGCAATGCCCGGATCAAACTCGATCAGTCGCCGATGACGGCGACCAAGTTCCGCATCAAGTCCAGCAAGTTCCTGCTGTGGGGCATTTTGTCGCTGTGGACGGGGATTACCTTCGTCGGCTACTTCATGCCGATGCGCGACCTCATGCACGATTTGCTGACACTGACGATCAGCGGCTGGTCTGCATTCTGGGTGTTTTTCTATAGCGCTTTCTGTTTCCTGCAGGCCGGCTTTATGCGTGAGCAGGTCTGTAAATACATGTGTCCGTATGCCCGATTCCAGGGTGTGATGTTTGACCCGGATACCCTGATCGTGACCTACGATGAAGGTCGTGGCGAACCCCGTGGCCCGCGCCGCAAGACGGATGACCTCAAGGCCAAGGGTCTGGGTGAATGCGTTGATTGCAAAGTCTGTGTTCAGGTATGCCCGACGGGTATTGATATCCGCAAAGGCCTGCAGTACGAATGCATCGGTTGCGGGCTTTGTATTGATGCCTGTAATGAAATCATGGCAAAGATGGATTATCCGCCGGGGTTGATCCGTTATGCGACTGAGAACTCCGTGGCCAAGCATTACACCGGCAACGAGATGTTGCGTCACGTATTCCGCCCACGCATCATGCTGTACACCGGTATTCTGCTGGTGATTCTGGCCGCCTTCATCTACTCACTGGGCACACGTATCCCGCTGCGCGTTGATGTGCTGCGCGACCGTGGCGTCATGTCACGCGAAGTAGCAGATGGCCTGACGGAAAACGTCTATTTGCTGCACGTCATGAATATGCAGGACACGGTACGTACTTTTACCGTGACACCAGAAGGCATGCCGGGCATCCGCATGGATGGCCAAAGCTCGTTTGAAGTTCAACCGTTGGAAAACCTGACGCAGCCGATCAACGTCCGTGTCCCGGCCGGTGAGGGTAAGCCGGGTGCCAACCCGATCACCTTCGTGATTGTGGATACCCAGAACCCGGATGTACGGCGCGATGAGAAGTCGACGTTCATTCAACCGAACTGATCTGAAGGTATGAGCCCCATGTCGCAGAATTCGACCGCCCCCTGGTACCGCCATCGCTGGCCCTGGATCCTGATGGCGGGTCCGGCCATTGTGATTGTGGCCGGCTTTATCACGGCCTGGTTGGCGATCAAGAGCTACGATGGTCTGGTCGAAGACAATTACTACAAGGTCGGTCTGGCCGTAAACCAGCAACTTCAGCAGAAGAAACTGGCAGCCGAACTGGGACTTGGCGCGAAACTCGCTTATCTCGAATCCGGAAATCAGCTACAGGTGGCTATTTCTGGTTTGCAGGCGGGCGCCATGCCTGATGCTCTGCAATTCAAACTGGTTCATCCCACGCGTAAGGGGGAGGACCAGACGGTCACTCTGACGCGTGACGGTGCGGTCTATCGGGGTCAGTTGGCAACCACGCCGGCGGAGGGTCGCTGGAAGGTGATTCTCGATGACCCGGTCGCCGGTTGGCGTATGGAGACGCTCTGGGATCTTCGCGCCGTCCCTCATGTCGCATTTTCAGCAAAACCCCAGTAGGAATTTACTTAACAGAAAGGAGTGCCATCATGGCCTGGAAAGAACTGTTTACGACGGACGTTGGTCTGGGTAGTTTGGCCGTTATTGCTTTTGTGGTCGGCATGTCGATCTTCTTTGGTCGCATGTTCCACAAGAAGATGAACGAGAAGCCAAGCGACCAGTAACCACGTCAAATCGCTTCAAAAAGTAAGCCCGGCTCAGTTTGCACTGGCCGGGCCTGTTTTTTTAGGTCGCTCTTTCTATCGGTAAACGAGTACCGGCGTCTTGGAATGGGTCAGAACCTTCTGGGTTTCGCTGCCCAGCAATAGACCGCTAATGCCGCGTCGCCCGTGCGACGCCATGAAAATCAGATCACAAGCCTTATCCTGTGCCGTCTGGACGATCACTTCGTAGGGGACGTCACTTGTCTCGGTCACCGTCGTCGTCGTAACTCCAGCTGCGGCGCAGATCTCCTCGGCTGCTTTGAGGTTGCGGTGTGCAATGGTGGTCGTCAGTTTGTTGAATTCGTCCGGTGGGGTTGGGTCGATCATGGCGCCATCCCCGTAGAAGCTGACCGGGTACTCCGGCTTAACAAAGAGAATCGTGATCCGGGCGCTGGTTTCACTGGCAAATTCTGCGGCTTTACGGGTGGCCATCAGTGACAGTTCCGAACCATCAATGGGCAGTAGCAGGTGCTTGAACATGGGTAAGGCTTTCAGTGAGCTGGGTGGCCGCTGGCAATCTCTGCCAGGCCGTCCGGGTTGGTAATCTGGAGATGCTTGGTCTGAACATCCACCAGACCGTCCTCCTGGAACCGTGAGAAAAGACGGGAGACGGTTTCCAGGGAAAGACCGAGGTAGCTACCAATCTCTTCACGGGTCATGCGGAGTACATAGGCCTGGGAAGAATAGCCCAGGTGACCAAAACGTTTGCCGAGGTCAAGAATAAAAGCGGCTAGGCGTGCCTCGGAACGCATATTGGCCAGAATCTGAAAGGCCGCCTGATCCTGTACGATCCGCTGGCTCATTAGTCGGTTCAGGTGCGCGTGCAGGGTCGGAAAGGCTTTGGCGATCTCATCTACATTGCCATAAGGCATCAGGCAGACCTCGCTCACTTCCAGTGCCACTGCGCGGCAGGCATGATGCCCCGAGCCGATACCATCCATGCCCAGAATTTCGCCCGTCATCAGAAATCCGGTGACCTGATCGCGCTGTTGTCGACCCGGCAGGAGTGTCTTGAAGAAACCGCTGCGCACGGCATAGATGGCATTGAAGGGTTCGCCGAGGTCGTAGAGCGTTTCACCCCGTTGCAGACGGCGCCGGGTCGGGAACCACTGATCGAGCGATTCCAGCTCGGCCATGTCGAGCGAGGGGGGGTGACAGACAGGATTCATGTCGCAGTGCAGGCACTGTGCCTTGAGCTCGGCGACATCAATGCCACGCGGCTTCGACCCTTGCGGGTTGGCGCACTGGGAATCCTGAATTTCGGTCTTGCTGGACATATAATTCGTCTATGAACAGTGCAACTATGGATCAAGCATCACTCGTCGATCGGGATCTGTGCCGACGCTTTGATATCAGCGGACCCCGATACACATCTTACCCCACTGCGGACAGGTTTCAATCCGACCCCGGGTCGCAGTTACTGGTAGACGCGCTACAAAGTCGGCCCGAGGCCACCCAGCCGCTCTCATTGTATGTGCATCTGCCTTTCTGCAGCACGGTTTGCTATTACTGCGGCTGCAATAAGGTCATCACCAAGGATCACAGCAAATCCTCGCGTTATCTGGATTACCTGGAGCGCGAGATTGACATGCAGGTGGCCGAGCTCAAAGGCAGTCATACCGTCGCCCAGTTGCATTGGGGCGGCGGAACGCCGACGTTTCTGAATGATGCAGAAATGACGCGGCTGATGGGTATCCTGCATCGCCGTTTTGATTTTCTGCCCGAGGGCGAGTATTCCATCGAGATTGATCCCCGTTCGGTTGACCCGAAGCGCGCGCAGTTACTGGCTGAGCTGGGCTTCAACCGGATGAGCCTGGGGATTCAGGATTTCGATCCCCTGGTACAGATGGCGGTTAACCGGATCCAGACCTTCGAGCAAACGCGCGATGTGATGCAGGCGGCGCGTGAGGCCGGTTTCAAGTCGGTCTCGGTGGATCTGATTTATGGCCTACCACGCCAAACGCTGGCGGGTTTCAGGGCCACGCTGGAGAAAACCCTCAGCCTGCAGCCCGACCGGATTGCGCTCTACAGTTATGCCCACCTGCCGCAGATCTTTATGCCGCAGCGACGCATACACGAAACCGAATTACCCAAAGCCGAAGAGAAGCTGTCGCTTATGGCCATGGCCATTGATACCCTGATGGCAGCGGGGTACGTATTTATTGGCATGGATCACTTCGCCCGACCGGATGACGAACTGGCGCTGGCGCAAAAGGCTGGCAAGTTGCATCGTAACTTCCAGGGCTATTCGACCCATGCCGAGCTGGATCTGCTGGCCTTCGGGGTGTCGGCCATTGCCAAGGTCGGGCGGGTGTATGCACAAAATGCCAAATCGCTGGATGAGTACTACCACGATATCGATGCCGGCCATCTGCCGGTGCGCCGAGGTTACCGGATGGATCACGACGACACGTTGCGCCGCGCCGTGATTCAGGAGCTGATGTGTCACTTCGGTCTGGATTTTGCGGCCGTTTCTAAAGCCTGGGCGATCGATTTTGCCGATTACTTTGCCGATGCACTCGAGCAACTGCAGCCGCTGGCCGAGGCCGGCCTGCTGCAGATCGATGCACAGGGTATCCGCGTCATGCCCAAGGGTCGGCTGCTAGTGCGCATCATCGCCATGGCCTTTGACCGTTATCTTCAGGCCGACCGCCAGAAGTCGCCTGAAGGGCGGCAGCGATATTCGCGCGTGATCTGATTCCGAGTCTGCCGTGCCCGAACTCACACTCCTCTCTGCCGTTGTCATTGGCTGGCTGGGTGGGGTGCACTGCCTGGGGATGTGTGGCGGCATTGTCAGCGCGCTTGCTCTATCGGCCCCCCAAGCTGGGCGCTCCCGGATTCTTCTAGCGTATAACCTGGGGCGATGCGTTACCTACATGGTGCTCGGGTGCCTCGCCGGCGCACTGGGTCAACTTAGCACGCAAGCCCTGGGCGTGGCGCCCACCGTTCTGTACGCCCTGGCCAACCTGCTACTCATTGGTATGGGTCTTTATCTGCTGGGTCTACCCTGGTTAGTGCGCCCACTGGAGCAGGGGGGGCAGCACCTGTGGCGTCATATTGAACCTCTGAGCCGCCGCCTGTTTCCGGTCAACACGTTGCCACGCGCACTGGGCGTGGGCTTGCTCTGGGGCTTTCTCCCCTGTGGTCTGGTGTATAGCGCCCTGGCTACGGCCTTTGCCGCCGGTTCGGCTGTTGCGGGCGGCGTCTGGATGGCGGCCTTTGCGCTGGGTACGCTACCTAATCTGCTGCTGGCGGGGTGGGTCGGTGCCCATACCCTGCAGCAACTGCGGCAGTCGTCATTGCGCTGGCTGGCGGGTCTGCTGGTCGCTGGCTGGGGCGCTTATGGCGTATGGTTGTTGATGGCGTCGCAGCGTATCGGTGTCGGGGCCTGATCATGTCGACGAACGAACATCTTTTCAGAATCACTGGTCTGCGCTGCGCCAATTGTGCCAATACGGCGCGTAAAGCCCTGGAGCAGATTCCCCACGTCAGCGCCGAGGTCAACTTCGCTACCGAGGAAGCGATTGTCCGTTCACCCGAAGCGGTGACGGTGACGCAGATTATCGAAACAATCCGTGGGGCAGGTTATGGCGCCACGGAAATCCAGGATGACCTGGACGCAGCCGTTCCGCAAACCGAACCCATGGCTCGCGCCCGTTTCTGGGTCGCGGTGCTCTGTGCGCTGCCGCTTGCATTGCAGATGCCCCTGGCCTGGGTGGGTGTGCATGAGCACCTGTCGCATGGTTGGCAATTTGCCCTGGCCACGCCGGTGCAGCTCTGGGTAGCCTGGCCGTTCTACCGCGGCGCCTGGCATGCGCTCAGACTACGGACTTCCAATATGGATGTGCTCATCAGCCTGGGCACGCTGGCTGCCTACATCTATTCTTCCGTACTCTGGTGGACGGGTGCCGAGGGAGATGTGTACTTCGAGGCCTCGGTGGTGGTGATTACCCTCGTTATGGCCGGCAAAATTCTGGAGCAGCGCGCCAAGCAGTCGAGTGCTTCGGCGATTACGCGTCTGATGCACCTAGCGCCCAAAACCGCCTGGAAATGCGTGGCAGCGGCTCCTGCCGCCGACCCCTTTGTGAGCGTTCCCCTCAGCGAGATTCGCCCGGGGGATCAGGTACGCATCATGAGCGGTGAATTGGTGCCGGTTGATGGTGTGGTGATTGATGGCCAATCAGCGGTGAGTGAAGCCATGCTCACCGGCGAGCCTGTGCCGGTAGAAAAACATCGCGATGACAAGGTCTATGCCGGCACGCTGAATGGTGACGGTGTGCTGGTTTGCCGTGTTACCGGTGTGGGCCGGACTACTGTGCTAGCGGGCATTGCGCGGCTCGTATCCCAGGCGCAGGGATCGCGGGCGCCGGTGCAGGCGCTGGTGGATCGGGTCTCGGCCTGGTTTGTACCCGTGGTCGTGGTTCTTGCGCTGCTGACCTTGCTTTACGGGGGGTTTGCGCTCAATGACTGGCAAACGGGACTGGTGCGCGCTGTGGCGGTACTGGTAATTTCCTGTCCGTGTGCACTGGGCCTGGCCACGCCGACGGCCATCATGGTGGGGATCGGCGAGGGCGCCCGTCAGGGCATCCTCGTGCGTGATGCCGATGCCTTGCAACGCGCAGCAACAGCCGTTGCAGTAGTGTTTGATAAAACCGGTACGCTAACGCAAGGTCAGCTCCGACTGACGGATCTCATGACTGAGAGCGATGGCGGCTTTGACCGAGCTCACGTACTGGTGCTTGCCATGGCGCTCGAAGCGGGGTCGGCACACCCGATTGCGCACGCCATACGTCTTGCTGCCGCTAGTGATGCTGCAGCAGTGCCGCCGCCGGCGGTGCGTGATTTCAGGACGGAACCCGGTATTGGCGTTTTTGCGGATATCGAAGGTCAGCGTTTTGGCGTGGAACGCTGGTCCGACCGGTTTACCGACTCGGCATCGGGTTTCTGGGCGCCACGCGCGCAGCGACTGATGGCAGATGCCAAAAGTGTGTCGGTTCTCACCCGGGCAGGACAACCGGTCGCACTATTGGCCTTTGCCGACACGCTCCGGCCCGATGCTGCGGATGCGATTTCGCGACTCCACGCACTCGGGCTGCGCCCTGTGATGCTGACGGGCGATCAGCCGGAAGCCGCCGGTGTGGTTGCCCGGCAACTCGGGATCCAGGAAGTTCACGCCGGGGTGATGCCTGCCGGCAAGGCAGGGCAGGTCAACCAGCTCATGGCCCAATCACCGGCCGGCGTGATTATGGTCGGGGACGGCATCAACGATGCTCCGGCCCTAGCCGCTGCCTCAGTGGGTGTCGCCATGGGCGGCGGCATGGATATCGCCATGGAGAGTGCCGGTATTGTGCTGATGCATAACCGGCTCACGGGTGTCCCTGAAGCCATCGATTTATCCCGTCGGACCCTGGGCAAGATACGCCAGAATTTATTTTTAGCCTTTATTTACAATGTGTTGGCGATTCCCCTGGCGATGAGCGGGGCGCTAAGCCCGGTCATTGCCGGCGCGGCCATGGCCTGTTCATCAATCTCGGTCGTGGGAAATTCGCTCTTATTGCGTCGCCGATCGCCTCAGACGCATGACAAATCCTGATCAACCGCTATAATTTTCAGGTTCGACGCAATTCATCCTGCGTTCAACCAACCGCACCAACACCATACCTACACCAAACCAGAATTAGGGAGCAGACATGAACATCGATAACATTTCCATCGGCAAGGATGTCCCGAACGATTTCAACGTCGTCATCGAGATCTCGGCCAACGCCCCGGGCATCAAGTACGAACTGGACAAGGATTCGGGCGCCGTTTTCGTCGACCGTTTCATCGCCACGCCGATGCACTATCCCTGCAACTACGGTTTTATCCCGTCGACCCTGTCGGAAGATGGTGACCCCGTTGATGTGCTGGTAGTTTCGCCGTTTCCGCTGCCGCCGGGTGTGGTCATCCGTTGCCGTGCCATCGGTATGCTGGCCATGGAAGATGAAGCTGGTGAAGATGCCAAGCTGGTCGCTGTGCCGGTCTCCAAGCTGACCTCGCTGTATGACAAGATCAACAGCACCGATGACCTGCCGGAACTGCTGATCAAGCAGATCACGCACTTCTTCGAGCACTACAAGGATCTGGAAGCCGGCAAGTGGGTCAAGGTTAAGGGCTGGAAGGATGCTGCTGCCGCCAAAGCCGAAATCACGTCGGGTGTTGCCCGCGCTAAGGCTGGTAAGTAATTCAAGGCCTGGTCAGGCCTGAATTCGTACCGTGGCCCTGACGTTCGTCGGGGCCATTTTTTTGTAGGGCCATCCATTGTTGGAGAGTTGTGTGCAGGTTGCAGTTGCTCAGATGAACGTGGTGCTCGGCGATCTGTCGGGTAATGCGCAGCGCATTGTTGCAGCGGCCCGGGCCGCTGTTGCTGGTGGCGCGGATCTGCTGCTCACGCCCGAATTGAGTCTGTGTGGTTATCCGCCGGAAGACCTGTTGTTGCGACCGGATTTCTACCGTCAATCCGAAGCGGCTTTGGAACAACTGGCCGATGCCACACGCGATATCAATCTGGCCATTGTGGTTGGACATCCGCTCAACGATGGCGGTGATCATTACAACGCGGCTACGGTGCTGCTGGGTGGGCAGCGGCTCTGCACCTACCGCAAGCAGCACCTGCCGCAATACGAAGTCTTTGACGAGTGCCGTTATTTCAAGCCGGGTCGCGAGACCGTGGTCTTTGAGCATGCCGGCGTGCGTTTCGGCTTGGCGATCTGCGAAGACGTCTGGTACACCGGGCCGGCATTAAATGCCAAGGCAGCCGGTGCCGAGGTGTTGCTGGTGCTGAATGCCTCGCCATATCACCTGGACAAGGCTGTGGACCGGGCGACCGTGATCCGTGATCGCATCATAGAGACCGGGTTATCGGTGGTGTACTGCAATCTGGTCGGCGGCCAGGATGAGCTGGTCTTTGATGGCGCCTCCTGCGTTGTCGATGCCGGGGGCAAGACCGTGCTGCAACTGGCGCAATTTTGCGAGTGCATGGCCATGGCCGATTACCGGCAGGGCGTCTGGTCGACCACGGCGAGCAGCTCGGCGCCGGAATCAATCAATGCCCAGATCTATAACGCCCTGGTACTGGGTGTGCGCGACTATTTTGCCAAGAACGGCTTTGCGGGTGCCTATCTTGGGCTGTCCGGTGGAATCGATTCGGCGCTGACACTCTGTGTAGCTGTCGATGCGCTTGGCCCTGAACGCGTTCGCCCGATCATTATGCCGTCACCTTATACCGCACAGATGAGCATCGACGATTCGCTCACCCTGAGCAAGCACCTTGGCGTCACCTCTGAGGTCGTCGACATCGCGCCAGCGATGCAAACCTATGAGCAGCTGCTCGGACCCTACTTTGTCGGTTTGCCAGCAGATACGACGGAGGAGAACCTGCAGGCCCGTATCCGCGGCAACCTGCTCATGGCCTTATCCAACAAGAGTGGCTGGCTGGTACTGACCACCGGCAATAAATCCGAAATGGCCGTCGGTTACTGCACCCTGTATGGGGATATGGCGGGTGGCTTTGCCGTGCTCAAGGATCTGTTCAAGACCCGGGTCTACGAGGTATGTCGCTGGATCAACCGCGACAAGGAAATCATTCCCTGGCGGATCATTGAACGGCCACCGTCGGCAGAGCTGAGACCGGATCAGACCGACCAGGATTCTTTGCCACCCTACGAGGTGCTGGACGCCATCGTGGCCGATTATATGGAGCAGGATCTCAGCCCGAAGGAGATCATGGCCCGGGGCTACCGTGAGGCCGACGTGAAGCGGGTTGTGCGCCTCTTGCGTATTTCTGAGTACAAACGCCGCCAGTCGCCGGTCGGCATCCGTCTCACGCGCCGGGGTTTTGGTAAAGACTGGCGCTATCCGATTACCAACCGATATGCCGATGAGTGGTAAGCTATGGGTTATCAAGAAATCCGTCCTTGACCGCATGGAGTCGTCATGAAGCAGATTGTTGCCATCATCAAACCGTTTAAACTCGATGAAGTCCGTGAAGGGCTGTCCGAAATCGGCATTACTGGCCTGACCGTGACTGAAGTGCGCGGCTTTGGTCGCCAGAAAGGTCACACTGAGTTGTACCGGGGTGCCGAGTACGTAGTCGACTTTTTGCCTAAGGTACGACTCGAAGTCGTTGTGCAGGACGACCGGGTTGATGCCGTTCTGGAATCGATCATCAAATCGGCCCGTACCGGCAAGATCGGTGATGGCAAGATCTTTGTGCTGCCGGTCGAGCAGGTGGTGCGTATCCGTACCGGTGAAATCGACGACGCGGCGATCTGATTACTTTGCGCCGACAATAGAGCCCTGCGCTGAATCCGCAGGGCTTTTTTGTGTCGACAACCGGACCTGATGCCGTGCCGCTGATTGCCTTTAACAAACCCTATGGCGTTGTCTCCCAGTTCACCCCCGAAGGGCGCTGGCAGGGGTTGAGCGACTACCTGTCTTTGCCCGAATACCGGGTTGCTGGCCGACTCGACGCCGACAGCGAAGGCCTGTTGTTGCTAACCGATGATGGCTGGCTGCAGGCACGCATCGCCGAACCACGCCATAAACTGCCCAAGTGCTATTGGGCGCAGGTTGAGGGTGTCCCTGACGACCTGGCGCTTCAAAAGTTGCGTGCAGGCCCGGTGCTCAATGATGGGCCGACTCGTGCCTGCCAGGTCGTGGTCCTACCCGATGACATCGAGACCACGCGCCTCTGGCCGCGCCATCCGCCAATCCGTTTCAGGCAGCATATTCCCACCACCTGGTTGGGAATCACGTTGACCGAGGGCCGCAACCGTCAGGTTAAGCGGATGTGTGCCGCGGTCGGTTTTCCGGTGCTGCGTCTGGTGCGTGTGTCAGTTGGCGGCATCAGTCTGTTTGATGCGGACGGGGGCGATGCCTTATCCTTAGGGAAGTCGACCGCTGTCGCGGTCGCACAACTTCAAGCCGTCCCATGAAAAAACCGTTTCAATCGCTGGCTATTGTCCTCGTTGCCATCATCGGGTCGCTGCCGGCCCGCGCTGCACCTGATCTGGTTCGCCTTGGTCTTGGAGACGGGGTGCTCGATGTGGAAGTGGCTACCACCCAGAGCCAGAGATCGCAGGGGCTGATGAACCGCAACAGCATGCCGTCAGACCGCGGAATGGTGTTTGCCTATCCGGCCCCCGCCTATTTCTGCATGTGGATGAAGAACACGCTGATTCCGCTGTCAGTGGCGTTTATTGATGCCCAGGGGCAGGTGATCAACATTGCCGATATGGCGCCACAGACCGAGACGAATCATTGCACGCAGCGTAACGCGACCTTTGCGCTGGAAGTGAATCAGGGCTGGTTTGCTCGGCATGGTGTGCGCGCCGGGACCCAGGTGATTGGTCTGGAAAAAATCCCCCGGGCCGAGTATTGACCAATGGGCATACGCGAGAGCCGGACCAAGGCCCATCGATTTCAGGGGCGCAGCCGTGGCAGTCACTGGCACCCGCTCGGAAAAGCCTTGCGCCCGCCCGAGCGCCTGCGGCCCTGGCTTACGGAACCCAAATCACTCACCGTCAGGTTGCAACGCTACTGCGGCAATATCCACCTGCGGGTGATCGCCCAATCCCTCGGCGAACCCTTTAATGACGAGGGTGCCGGCCGTCTACCGCTGGCGGTGTGTCGTGCAGTCGTTCTATCGTCAGATAACGGTCAGCCACTGGTGGTCGCTCATTCCATTCTGGCTGCCGTGCCACGTGGCCCGCTCTCGGTCATGATTCGCAAGCTGGGCCGGCAGGCGCTGGGTTCGCTGCTGTTTACGCACCGGGGTTTTGTTCGCCGGCAAAGGGAATGGGCCTTTCTGGATCGCCGGCATCCGTTGTATCGGTTGACGCGGGTAGAGGATTCATCGACACCCGAACGGCTATGGGCCCGCCGTGCTGTGTATAGCCTGTCACGTTTTCCGCAGCAATCCGTGCAGGTGACAGAGGTATTCTGTGAGGCCAGTTTCAGGCCCAATTAACAAGGTCGTTCGTATGAAGCACACCTTGAAGCGCATTGTGTTTGGTCTGGTTGCCGTATTGGCCCTGTTCTGGGTCGCCGCCAGCCAGTTATTACCCGGCGTAATCCGGAGTCAAGTGCAGCACCTGGAAACACAGATCGGTGCCCGGATCGCGATCGGAGCGATCCAGATTGAACCGCTGATGCTGCGTGCCCGTTTGAATGATGTGGCACTAATGCCGCTGAACGGTAACGCCGATGATGCGCTACTGACGCTAAAGCAGCTGGAAGTTGATGCGCGCTTCTGGCCGCTGTTGACTGGTCGGGTGAGCCTCGAACGCATTGTGCTAGATCAGCCGCAGGCCGGGCTTGTGCGATCTGCGGATAGAGGTCGTCAGGCAGGCGTGTGGAACTGGCTGGTATTTGTCGACCGGCTCAAGGCCCTGGGCGATCAGTCGCCGCCGGCAGACCCGGCACAACAAAGCGCCATCAAAGTCAGCGTGGATGAATTTGTTCTGAAGGACGCCCGGGTCATGGTTCGTGATCCTCGCCAGAAGTCAGCATACGATCTGGGGCCGTTCAATCTGCATCTCACGGATCTGCGTAATCAGGATGACGCGGGCCATGTGGGCGGCTCGTCTGTGCAGTCGCACTACACGTTCAACCTGGGCCGGGTGCAGATCCCGCTGCCCGGTCAGGCGGGGATGCCGGATCGCCTGCTCCGCTTTGAAAATGTGGTGGCATCGGGTCAGTTTGAGGGAGACTCAGGTTCGAACCTCAGGGCGGCCCTGGATCTGAAGCTGGATGAGGGCAGCATTCAATCGACCTGGCAGGTGGATGCAAAGGGCGCGCTCAGTGGCAAGATGGCGCTGCAGTCGCTACCCGTGAAGCCGCTACTTAGTCTGGTGCCGACCTATCAACCACTCGACAGTCTTTCGGGCGTGATTGATGGTGAGGTCGAGATCCGGCAGGACGCTGCTGCGATTAATTTGGGGGCCAATATCAAATTCAATGCGCTAGATGTACGCATTGCCGGCAGTCGGGACCCGTTGATCGCCTGGGATACCACCGCATTGAACCGATTGCGCCTGGAATTACCTGCTGTAGCCTCGCAGTCGGGCCAATTGAATCTCGACGAAGTCGTGGTCGAGAATCCGAAGATCCGATTCGGGATCGATGCGCAGGGCTATTCAAACTTCAGGGCGCTGTTCAACCGGCCAGAGCCCGGGCCGGTTACTACGACAGCTGGAGATGGCACGGTTACAGCGCCGCCTGCGCCTGAGGCCAACACCATCGCGGGTGCCGACAAGACTCCCGCGTTTCGTTATGACATCCGTTCAGTACGCCTTAAAAACGGGTCCATGTTTTTTGCCGACGAGTCGATCAATCCGGTGTTTCGCGTCAACGTGACCGATTTGAATGGATCGGTTCAGGGCATCAGCAATGCGCCTGGCCGTTACGCCACGATGGTGCTTAACGGACGTGCCGCCAAAACGGGTAGCCTGCGCGCACGAGGCCAGCTGGCTTTTGCCGATCCGCGCCTCAATCATGATGTCAGCCTGGTCTTCCGGAATATTCCGCTTAACGCCACCAACCCCTACGTGATGACCTTTGCCGGTTATGTCATTGATGATGGCCGGATCGATGTGGATCTGCGCTATGTCACCAAAGATGCGCAGTTGCAGGGAAAGAACCGATTCGTGATCAGGAAGATCAGACTGGGTGAACCGGTGGCCAATTATGAAGGTGCACGCCTGCCACTGGGACTGGCGATTGCACTGCTTGAAGATTCGGATGGCATGATCGACGTCAATATTCCGGTGCGGGGCAATGTGAATGAACCGGAATTCAGTGTCGGGCATCTGGTCTGGCAAGCCGTGAAGACACTGCTCAATAATGTGGTGACCGCCCCCTTCCGAGCACTTGGGGCATTGCTGGGCATTGAAAACATGGATGCGCTGGCGTTTGTACCGGGGGAGAGCGCGCTCCCACTGGAAGGGGAGGAACCGCTGAACCGGATTGCCGACTACCTGGTGAAACATCCCAATACCCGTTTGATCATCCACGGCCCCTACGACCAAGCGGTGGATGCACCCGAGCTGGCGCGCGCGTTGGCAGATACCGCCATACTGCAGGCGTCGGGGATTAAGGTGGTGGCCGGAGAGCCGCTGCCATTACCCAATCTGACGGACCCGCAGGTTCGAACAGGCCTGAAGTCGGCCTATGCCAGCCAGGTGGGGCGGTTGAAACTTGGGCAACGATTGTTGTCCTTGCCCGATAGCCCCGAACGCGATGCGCAGATGCGTCAGGAACTCATTGAGAGTTACAAGGTCGGCGAGGATCAGCTCAGAGCACTAGCGACACAGCGCGCACAGGCCGTCAGGGCACGTTTGTTAGGCGTGGATTCAGAGCTGACAGCGCGGGTTCGTATCGGGGATGTGGAAAGTGTGAGTGCCGACAAGGCAGGCGTACCCGTCAAGGTCGTGCTGGAAAAGAACGACTGACCTCTGACCGGCGACCGCCTTTGAATAATCGCGACGCATAAAAAAACCGGCCGAAGCCGGTTCTTTTATGATGGGCATTAACCGATCAGGCAAAGTTTGCTTCGGCAAACTTCCAGTTGGCCAGTTTGTCGAGGAAAGTCTCGACGAACTTCGGGCGCAGGTTGCGGTAGTCGATGTAGTAGGCGTGCTCCCACACGTCGACGGTCAGCAGCGCAGTGTCGGCGGTCGTCAGCGGGGTGCCGGCGGCGCCGGTGTTGACGATGTCGACGCTGCCGTCGGGCTTCTTCACCAGCCAGGTC
>JBFYKG010000023.1:0-19138 GCA_041311015.1 Rhodocyclaceae bacterium
CGCTTCATCGCTTTGAGGATGCGCGGGCTGGCATGCTGGAACGGAATATCGAGATACGGCAGGATCTTGCCTTCCGCCATGAGCGGGATGATGTCATCCACACTGGGGTACGGATACACGTAATGCAGGCGTACCCAGATACCGAATTCGCCCAGCGCTTCGCACAATGCCTTGAGTTGCGTCTTGACCGGGCGGCCTTCCCAGAAACCGGTGCGGTATTTAACGTCAACGCCGTAGGCGCTGGTGTCCTGCGAAATGACCAGCACTTCCTTCACCCCCGCCTTGGCCAGGGCTTCGGCCTCTTTGAGCACATCGCCAATCGGCCGCGAGACAAGATCACCGCGCAACGAAGGAATGATGCAGAAGGTACAGCGATGGTTACAGCCTTCGGAAATCTTGAGGTAGGCGTAATGCTTGGGCGTGATGCGCACGCCCTGGGGCGGCACCAGATCGGTATATGGGTCATGCGGCATCGGCAGATGGTGATGCACCACCGACATGACCTCTTCCAGCGCGTGCGGGCCAGTGACGGCCAGCACATCGGGATGCGCGGTTTGCACGACGCCTTCACGCGCACCCAGGCAACCCGTGACGATGACCTTGCCGTTTTCACGCAGGGCCTCGCCGATGGCATCCAGCGATTCCTCCACGGCCGAGTCAATGAAGCCGCAGGTATTCACCACGACCAGATCGGCGCCGGCGTAATCACCCACGACCTGATAGCCCTCGGCACGCAAGCGCGTGAGAATGCCTTCACTATCAACCGTGGCTTTGGGGCAGCCCAAGCTGACCATGCCCACCTTGGGGGGATGTTGTTTGGATGTTTTTGTGGTCATAGCGGGTATTTTACCAAGCGCCTAGCGCGACCCGGATGCTGCCAGGGCGGCAAGACAGGCCTCAACGACTGCAGTCTCATCAAGATCATCGACATCGATCACGATTTCGGCATGGTGCGCATACAGCGGCAGGCGTTCTTCAATGACGCTGGCAATGCTCTGGCCCGGCAGCCGGGCAATGCCACGCTGGCTGTAATCGCCGATGCGTTCATAGATGGTTGCCTCGCGGGCGCGCAGGTAGACCAGGCGGCCAATGGCCGCCAGATGACGCATGGCGGGATCGCTATAGACCACACTCCCCCCGGTGGCAATGACGGCATCGCGCACCATGAGGCCGGCCACGATCTGCGCTTCGATCGCGCGGAGTTGCAAGGCGCCCTCGGTATCAACGATCTGCTGCAGCAAGCAACCAGTATGCGCCTCGATCAGGCGGTCCGTATCCAGAAACGGGCGATTCAGGTGCTGCGCCAGGCGGGCACCGACGGTGGATTTACCGGCACCCGGCAGCCCGAGCAGAATGATGTTCGAGGGTGCATCCGGTGTAGTCGAAGCCGATACGGTGTTCATGGCGCGCGCTCAATGAAAAATGGCCCCGAAGGGCCACCGGTGTCTTCGGTCAGCAAGGCCCCAATCAGCCCTTGTTGCCCTGCGGGAAGTTCATGCCCTGGAACATGTTGCGCGCCTGCGACTGGATCTGCGTCTGCATGTTCTGAACCATTTTCTGGCTCTGATCCATGTAGGTCGACATCAGCGTCTGCATGGCCGGGCCCTGGAAGTTGAGGAACTGAGACCAGAGGTCGCTGCTGTTGCTGTTGCCCTGCATCTTCTTCTGGAAGTCGACGAAGGCCTTCATGTTGGTTTCCAGATACTGACCCAGTACCGACTGCATGGCGTTGCCGTAGAAGCGGATCATCTGCGAGAGCACTTCGCTGCTGAAAATCGGCACGCCGCCGCTCTCCTCTTCCAGAATGATCTGGAGCAGGATGGCACGGGTGAGGTCGTCACCGGTCTTGGCATCGACCACCGTAAAGTTTTCGTGCTGCAACACGAGTTCCTTGATATCGGCCAGCGTAATGTACGCACTGGTACGGGTGTCGTACAAACGGCGATTCGGATACTTCTTGATCAAGCGTTGTGTTTCAGTCATGCGTCTGGCCTTGAACTCATTCTGTACTACGTTGATAAACGGAACCGACGGAACCGGGGCCCCGTATTTTGCATCGCATTATAAAATCAAAAGCCTCGCCAAGTAAAACCCGGCAAGGCTTTCAAATCAAAGGGATGCAGATAGCATATTCGGCTATGCCCATCCCGCTGAAGATTACTGGTAGTACAGACCGCCGTTGATGTTCATCGTGGTACCGGTGATGAAGCCGGCCAGATCCGACGACAGGTACACCGCCAGACCGGCGATTTCTTCCGGCTTGGCCAGACGCTTCATCGGCACGGTGTCGACGATGCTCTGGAGAATGTCTTCACGGATGGCCATGACCATCTTGGTCGCCACATAGCCCGGGGCGATGGCGTTAACCGTCACACCCTTGGTGGCCATTTCGGCCGCCAGTGCCTTGGTGAAACCAATCACACCGGCCTTGGCGGCCGAGTAGTTGGTCTGACCTGCCTGACCCTTAACGCCGTTGACCGACGAGATGTTGATGATGCGGCCCCAGCCCTTTTCAGCCATCTTGGCCGCAAACGGGTTGGTGACGTTGAACACGCTGTTCAGGTTGGTGTTGATGACGGCGTCCCACTGACCCTTCTCCATCTTGGTGAAGAACTTGTCGCGGGTGATACCGGCGTTATTGATCAGGACGTCAACGACGCCACCGGCCAGCTTTTCGGCTTCGGCCGCAGCGGCCACACAGGATTCGTGGTTGCTCACATCGCACGATACGGTGATGAAGTTGTTAAAACCTTCTGCCTTCTGCTCAGCCAGCCAGGCTTCCTTATCGTCGAATTCCGGGTGATAAGCGGCAACAACTTTGTAACCTGCCTTGTCGAACGCCTGACAGAAGGCGGTGCCGAGGCCACCCATGGCGCCGGTCACGAATGCGATGTGCTGAGACATGAAAAATCCTTTCGGGGGAGTAACCTGGGAGAGACAGACAATTGGGCGGCACAATAATTACCGCGTTACCCGAAGTGTATCCAAACTCATTTCGCACCGCAACAATTGTTTCCGGCTGCTAGGAAACTTTTGCCGGCGTAATCAGCCCGGAACGGGCTAGCGCAAAGCAGCAAATGTAGCTCCCATCCTGCTGTTTTGTCAGGATTTTTCCGATGGCGCCACCCGAAGACCCGGGCTTGGTCAGCGCATCGGGTTATCGGCTTCAGCGGGCTTTGACGTAACGGCCGGGCGCCGCTTCGATTTCGGGATGATCCCTGTTGCCCAGCGCCTTGGGCGCCGCTTTTTCCCCACCCTTCTGTGATTCCAGCCAGGCGGCCCAGTCCTGCCACCAGCTACCGGGCTTTTCCGTGGCGCTGGCCAGCCATTGCTCGGCATCGCCTTTGAGGTCGCCATCCACCCAGTAATTACGCTTGTTCTTGCTGGCCGGGTTGATGACGCCGGCGATGTGACCACTGGCGCCCAGCACGAAACGGTGCGGGCCGGGCAGCAGCCGGGTCACCAGGTAGGCGGTGTGCCAGGGCACGATGTGGTCTTCGCGGGTGGCCAGTAGGTAGGTCGGCGCAGTGATCCGGCCAAGATCGATCGTTTCGCCACACAGCGTGACCTCGCCCGGAATGCGGATACGGTTTTCGAGATAGGTGTTACGCAGATACCAGCAGGCCATCGGCCCGGGTAAACCGGTGGAATCGGCATTCCAGTAGAGGATATCGAAGGGCGGGGGCGCATTGCCGAGCAGATAGTTGCCCGAGACATACGGCCAGACCAGATCATTCGGGCGCAGCGATGAGAACATACCCGCCAGTTCGCGCCCTTCCAGAAGTCCGCCCTGCCCGATGGCCGCTTCGCGGGCCGCCACCGAAGCTTCGTCGATGAACAGATCAATGTCACCGGTATCGGCGAAATCCAGCATGGTGGTCAGCAGCGTGAGCGAGGCTGCCGGTTCTTCACCACGCGCCGCCAGCACCGCCAGTGCCGTCGACAGCAGCGTGCCGCCCACACAGAAGCCGAGCATGTTCATCGTCTTGCTGCCGGAAATATCCTGCACGACGGGGATGGCCGACAGCGGACCGAGCGCGATGTAGTCATCCCAGGTGCGCTGCGCTTCAGCGGCGCCGGGGTTCTTCCACGAAATCAGAAAGACGGTATGCCCCGACTCGATGGCAAAACGCACCAGCGAGGATTCAGGCTGCAGGTCCATGATGTAGAAACGGTTGATGCACGGTGGCGTGATCAGCAGCGGCCGCTTGCCGACTTGAGCGGTGAGCGGCTTGTACTGGATCAGCTGGATCAGATCATTTTCATAAACGACGGCGCCTTCGGTGGTCGCGAGATTCTTACCGACTTCGAACGCACTTTCATCCGAGGTACTGATACGCCCCTTGGCCATGTCCTTCAGCAGATTGTTGATGCCTTCGGTGATGGATTTGCCGTCGGTAGCGAGCGCCTTCTGGATCACTTCCGGATTGGTCGCCGCAAAGTTGCTTGGCGACAGCGCATCGATAAACTGACTCGTTAGAAACTTGAGACGCGAGGCTTCCTTGGCGTTCTCGGCGGGCAGCACATCGGCCAGCCCATTGAGAAACCGGCTGTTCAATACATAGGCCTGGCGCATGTAGTCGTACACCGGGCTTGAGGTCCAGGCGGCCGACGAGAAGCGGCGATCACGTTTAACCTCGGCAACGACCGGCTCTGCGGGCTCGCCCGTCCGCTGCTGGAGCATCTGATCCCACAAGGCTTTGTGGGCCGACATCAACTCGGTCATCAGCGGCTGCATCTTGTCGATCTGGGGCAGACGGGAAGCCGCTACGCTGGCCGGTGCGACACCCTCGCGCGGCATCTGGTCCTGCAGAAAACGATTGAAGCTCTGCGTCAGTTGCTCGATCTGCTTGGGCAGATCCTGTATGCCCTGGGCACCCGGCCAGAAAGGCGTCTGAAAGTTCATCATGCGTGATTCCCTCCGATCAACCATTGCACACCCTGAATGGACAGAACGCCCAGAAGGATCATGCCAATCTGTAACACGGTTGCCTTGATCTCGGCCCGCTTATGCAAGCCCGGAATGAGATCGGCCACCGACACGTAAATGAGGCTGGACGCTGCCAGCGCCAGCATGAACGGGACCCAGACTTCCATCCCGGAAAACAGCAGGTAGGCAAGCACCGCACCGGTTAATGTGGCCGTGCTGGCCAGCAGGTTAAGGACAATGGCCTTGAGCCGCGAAAAGCCCGAGTGGATGAGGATGACGAAGTCGCCGGTCTCCTGCGGGATTTCGTGCGCGATGATGGCAATGGCGGTGACGATGCCGATTTCAACACCCCCCATGAAGGCGGCGGCAATCAGGATGCCATCGACAAAGTTGTGAACCACATCACCGAGCAGGATCAGCCAACCCGAGGCGCGCTGACTATGGCTGTGCGCCGGGTGTTCGTGCGCTTCGCAATGGTGTTCGTGACAGTGACGCCAGAGCACCAGCTTTTCGAGCAAGAAGAAGAACAGGATGCCACCAAGCACGACCATCAGAATACGGTCGACGTGCTCACTGTGTTCCAGCGCATGCGGCAGCAGGTCGAGGAAGACGGCGCCCAGCATGGCACCAATCGCATACGAGACCATGACCGGCACTACCCGCGGATGCGCTGCGAGTGATACAGCCAGCGAGACCACGGTGCTGGCCAGCGCGCCGGCTAGGCACATCAGGATGATCCACGTCAGAGGGGTCAGCTCGGTAAAGGGCATAACGATCGGGGCTGGGCGAGATGAAAAACGGAATGGATGACAGGGTCGATCATTATAGGCGTGGCACAGCGATCAGACACGCCAGATCAATGAGGCCATGCGCCCGGTGACCGGCTGCCGCCGGTAGGAGTAGAACCGCTCGGGCATGGCCACTGTACAGAGCTGGCTGCCGGTAACCGACTCGATGCCCAGCCTGAACAGCCGATTGCGCGCCAGAGCCGGCAGATCAGCCAGATATTTACCGGCCGATGCCGGATGCGGCGTGAAGCAGGCACGATTGGCCGCATCGATATGGGTAAAGGCATCGTGGACATCCTGCCCGACTTCAAAGGCTGCCGGCCCGATCGCCGGCCCGAGCCAGACCGTCAGGTCCGCCGGGGTGACGCCGGGGACACGGGTCATCGCGCTAACCAGGGCCTCAATGACGCCTGAGGCCAGCCCGCGCCAGCCCGCGTGCGCGGCGCCCACCACTCGGGCCTGCCGATCGGCCACCAGCACGGGCAGGCAATCGGCGGTCATGATGGCGCAGGCAAGCCCTGGCACAGTGCTCATGGCCGCATCGGCTTCGGGGGGCGTTGTCGTTGCGGTCAACGTATCCAGCGTGACCACACGGGTGCCATGCACCTGCTGCAGCCAGACGGGTTGAGCCGAGATGGCATCGGCAAGCTGCTGGCGACGGCGCATGACACGCGCCGGATCATCACCGACATGGTCGCCCAGATTGAAGCCGCCATAGGGTTGCGGGCCCTGCCCGCATTCGGTCTGCAAAACGCGGATGCCGGCCGGTAGATCCCAGTCGGGCACAAAGGCGGGCATCCGATCCAGCGCGCCGACCCCGCCCATGCTCAGGCCTCGGCCGCCAGATCGCGCAGATCGTCGAGCAACGCTGCCAGATCGGCAGGTGCCTGGGCCGTCCAGCGCATCGCCTCACCGGTATCGGGATGAATCAGGCCAAGCTGCCGGGCATGCAGCGCCTGACGCCCAAACTGCGCCGCCGGTTCGGGAAGCGGATGGCGCCGGTTGCCCAGGTAGGTTTCGTCGCCGACCAGCGGGTGGCCCAGATGCGCCATATGCACGCGGATCTGATGCGTACGCCCGGTTTCGAGCGCGCATTCGACCAGACTGCAGCCGGGAAACATCTCCAATAGCCGGTAATGCGTGATGGCTTCCTTGCCCTGACTGCTGACCGCCATGCGGGTGCGCTGGCGGGTGTCGCGCCCGATGGGGGCGTTAACGGTGCCATCAACCCGGGGCACGCCACAGACGATGGCGCGATACAGGCGCTTAACGGAACGGGCCTGCAGCTGACGGACCAGATGGGTATGGGCCGCCAGGGTTTTGGCGACCACCATCAGGCCCGAGGTATCTTTATCCAGCCGGTGCACGATGCCGGCCCGCGGCAGATGTGTAAACACCGGGTCATAGGCCAGCAATCCATTGAGCAGCGTGCCCTGCCAGTTGCCTGCCGCCGGATGCACGACCAGACCGGGTGGTTTGTTGATGACGAGGATGTGCGCGTCTTCATAGACAATGGGCAGATCCATGGCTTCGGGCTGAAACTGCCCGGCTTCAGCTTCTGTCAGCAGCTGATCAACGCGGATCGCAAGGTTTTCGCCGCCGTAAATCTTGTATTTGGGCTCGGTGATGGTCCGGCCATCCACATCCACCCGCCCTGCCTTAATCCATTGCTGCAGGCGGTTGCGCGAATGTTCCGGCACCGTATCGGCCAGCACCTGGTCGAGCCGGCCACCCCCGGCAGCGATGCACTGCAGCGTGCTATCATCCGCAACGTTGTCTTCCAGATCCTCCAGGGCCTCCGGCAACGGGTTTTCGATGGGTGTGACGGATCCGGACTGCGTTTTCATGAGGCGTAGTCTAGCGGTTATCGGCGCTATCGACCATTTCTGGCATGACAACACCTGACTCACCGCCACCAATCCTCTGAACGCAGACGCTACGAACGCATGTTTGGCCCATCGATCCGAACCCGACTTTCCGCCCTGGCCGCCCGCCACGCGCTGGTGATCGTGCTGGCCGTGTCGGTACTGAGTGGCTGCGCGATGTTCCAGGACGACACCGACCCGACCAAGGGCTGGTCGGCCAACAAGCTGTACACGACGGCCAAGGAATCGCTGAACGAAGGCAACTACGAGCAGGCGGTCAAGTACTACGAGAAGCTCGAAGCGCGTTACCCCTATGGTACCTACGCCCAGCAGGCGCAGATTGAAACCGCCTACGCCCATTACAAGGCAAACGAACCGGCCGAAGCCAATGCCGCGGCAGACCGCTTCGTCAAGCTGCACCCGAACCACCCGAATCTGGATTACGTGTACTACCTGAAGGGCATGATCGGCTTCAACGAAGATCTGGGTTATGGCGGCTATGTGATGCAGCAGGACCCGACCGAACGCGACCCCAAGAGTATGCGCGAATCCTTTCTGGCATTCCGCTACCTCTACGACAATTTTCCGAACAGCAAGTACCGCGACGACGCGGCCAAGCGGATGATCTATCTGGTCAACGCGCTGGCCTCACACGAACTGCATGTGGCCAACTTCTACGTGCGCCGCGGTGCCTGGCTGGCATCGGCCAATCGCGCCCAGAATGTAGTGCGTTTCTATCCGGATGCACCGGCCGTTGAAGAAGCGCTAGCCGTGATGGCTTACAGCTACGGGCAACTGGGGCTGGCCGATCTGCAATCGGACAGCGATCGCATTCTTCGCAAGAACTACCCCAACAGCCGTTTCCTCACCGAAGGCATCCAGCGTAGCAAGCCCTGGTACCAGCTCTATTAACGCGGCGCTAAAAGCTGGCCTTAAAGGTATCGCGCATCTGGCGCAAGCGGGTAAACACTTCAACAGGCGTTGCATCTGCCGGCAACATGGCCGCCTCGCGCAGCGCCGGTTGATCGCAGCGTAAAAAGGGATTGGTCGCACATTCCACCGCCAGCGTCAGTGGCACCGTAGATTCACCCGCCTGACGTTTGCGTCGTATCTCAGCGCCCCGGTTTTGCAATGCGGCGTTATCCGGATCGACGGCTTCGGCAAACGGAAGATTCATCAGCGTGTATTCATGCGCGCAGTAGATACGGGTATGGGGCGGCAAGGCACGGATCTGCGCGAGCGATGCCGCCATCTGCGCTGCGGTGCCTTCAAAAAGCCGTCCACAGCCCAGACCAAAGAGGACATCACCACAGAACAGCGCCGGGGCTTCGGTAGCGGCCGGCGCCTCGACCAGATACGCGATGTGTCCCCGGGTATGGCCGGGCACAGACAACACACGGACCTGCAGCCCGCAACCGATCGTCCACGCCTCACCTCCCTGCACCGCCCGCGTGACACCGGGGATCGATTCCGAAGTCGGGCCAATCACGCTGAGCATGCCGCCCTGTTGCGCGACCCATGCAGCGATATCTGCAACACCGCCCGTGTGATCCGCATGGTGATGCGTCAGCCAGATCTGATCTGGCAACACGCCTTGCCGACGACAGGCATCAATCACGGGCGCGGCATCGCCCGGATCGACAACGACCACACCCTGCCTCTGTGGCGCCCGGAGTAGCCAGATGTAGTTGTCACTGAAGGCGGGCAACCCGATGACCTCGAAGAGGCCGGCGGTTGGGGAACATTGGGAAGGCATACCGGAGCAGGTAAAATGGACAAAGAAGTCTCGGATTCTCCCCGAGCCAGTCATGTTGTCAAACCCGGGCTTACCCCATTAGGCCATCCCACGGATGTTTAATCCCCCCGCCTCTTCGCCTCCCCCAGCCTGGTTTCAGACACCGGCAGGCCGTTACATAGCCGACTGGTCACTGGAGACGGCCGATGCGCTGCTGCTTGATGTCTTCGGCTTACAGGCGGCCCAGGTGGGTTGTGAGGCGCTGGATTTTCTGGCGAATAACCGGGCACAGCACCGATTCCGCTGCGGTATCGCCCAGCCGGATGCCCGGACGCTGCCGGGGAATACCCCCTTTGTCCTGAGCACCGATGCGGCCGCGCTTCCCTTTGATGGCGACAGCCTGGATCTTCTGGTGCTGCCCTATGTGCTCGAATTTCATCCGCACCCGCATCAGGTTTTGCGCGAAGCGCAACGGGTATTACGACCGGAGGGAAGGCTTCTGGTTCTGGGATTTAATCCGCTATCGCTATGGGGGCTACGTAATAGCCTGAGTCAGGCCCGGATGCCGGGCAAGGTGGCTTTCCCCTGGCCGGGGCATTATCTGGCCATCCACCGGTTGAAAGACTGGCTCAAGCTCCTCGATTTCGAGGTGGCCCGTGGCCGCTTTGGCTGCTATGCGCCGCCCTGCCGCAGCGAACGCACGCTGGCCAACATGAAGTGGCTGGAGTTTGCCGGTGATCGCTGGTGGGGATTCGCCGGTGCCTGTTACGCGGTGATGGCCGTCAAACGCATTGCAGGCATGACCCTCATTACCCCCAACTGGTTAGGCAAGGAGCAGAAACTCGCGCCCAAGGCCTCGCTGGTCACCGAACAACAAAGCCAGAAATCATGACCACACACCCTGAACCCATCCGCATCTATACCGATGGCGCCTGCCGTGGCAACCCGGGTCCCGGTGGCTGGGGCGCCCTGCTGCGCTACCGCGGCCACGAAAAGACCCTATACGGCGGCGAGCCGGAGACGACGAATAACCGGATGGAGCTAATGGCTGTCATCGCCGCGCTGGGCGCACTCAAGAACGATACGGCCGCACCGGTAGAAATTCACACCGATTCCAAATACGTGCAACAGGGCATGCAGTCGTGGATTCATGGCTGGAAGAAGAATGGCTGGAAGACATCGGACAAGAAGCCTGTCAAGAACGCTGATCTCTGGCAACAACTGGATCAGCTGGCACAACGGTTTACGATCTCCTGGCACTGGGTCAAGGGGCATGCCGGCCACCCGGAAAACGAGCAGGCAGACGCCCTGGCAAACCGTGGCATTGATGCGCTGCAAAGTCTGTAAAATTAGACGCTGATACGGCCACTACGAAAGCACCTCATGCGTCAGATCATTCTCGATACGGAAACCACCGGACTCGACCCACGCCAGGGGCACCGGATCATCGAGGTGGCCGGGGTTGAAGTGGTGAACCGCCGTCTGACCAACCGGCATTTTCATCAGTACATCAACCCGGACCGGGACATCGACGAAGGCGCCCAGGCTGTGCATGGCATTTCGCGCGAGTTTCTTGCCGACAAACCGCGTTTTGCCGATATCGTCGATGGCTTTCTCGACTTCATCGACGGCGCCGAACTGATCATTCACAACGCACCCTTCGATGTGGGGTTTCTGAATGCCGAACTCGAGCTGCTCGGCAAATCTTCAGTGACAGATTTCTGCACCTCGGTCACCGATACCCTCAAGATGGCCCGTGACAACTATCCGGGCAAACGCAATAGCCTGGATGCGCTGTGCGAGCGGCTGGAGATCGACAATTCGCACCGCAATCTGCACGGCGCCCTGCTCGATGCCGAGCTGCTGGCCGAGGTGTATCTGATGATGACCCGCGGTCAGGATGGCCTGGCCATGGTGTTCGAAGAATCCGCCCGGAGCCTGGAAGCCGGCAACGATGCGGCACGTCTTGGTCGGCTGGCCAGAATCACGGCTAGCGACGAAGACCTGCAGGCCCACCAGAACGTCCTGGAACAGATCCAGAAGGAGTCCGGTGGCAAATGTGTCTGGCTGAGCCAGAGCGCCCAGCAATAACGCCCGATTCAATAACGGTTCACCCTGTGCGGTGAACGATGTGATGTCTTATGCCCCTGATCATTGAAGAACAAATCGCCACCGAGCTGAACGTTAAAACGGCTCAGGTCCGCGCCGCCATCCAGCTACTCGACGAGGGCGCTACCGTGCCCTTTATCGCCCGTTACCGTAAAGAGGTGACTGGCGGCCTTGATGACACCCAGCTACGTACCCTCGAAGAACGGCTGACCTATCTGCGAGAACTGGAAGAGCGGCGTCAGAGCGTTCTGGCCAGCATTGAAGAACAGGGCAAACTGACGCCCGAACTCAAGGCCGACATTGATGCGGCCGAAACCAAGCAGCGGCTCGAAGATCTGTATCTGCCCTATAAGCAGAAACGGCGTACCAAGGCACAGATTGCACGTGAAGCCGGGATTGAACCGTTAGCCGATGCCCTACTGAATGATCCGGAACTCAACCCGGAAGCCGAAGCGGAAAAATATTTCAACGTTGATGCCGGCTTTGCTGATGCCAAGGCCGTGCTCGACGGTGCACGCCAGATCCTGATGGAACGTTTTGCCGAAGATCCGGAACTGGTAGGCCAGTTACGCGAATACCTTGCCGAGCATGGCATGGTGCGCTCGAAGGTGATCGAGGGTAAAGAGACCGAAGGCGCCAAGTTCCGTGATTGGTTCGACTTCCACGAACCGCTCAGCGCCATGCCGTCCCACCGCGCGCTGGCCCTGTTGCGGGGTCGCAACGAGGGGTTTCTGCAGGTGTCTCTGGTGCTCGATAGCGAGCTGGAACAGGAAACGCCCTCAACCACCCCCAACCCGTGCGAGCAGCGCATTGCCAATCGCTTCGGGATCAAGCAACTCAACCGTGCTGCGGATAAATGGTTGAATGACACGGTGAGATGGACCTGGCGCGTCAAGCTGGCCCTGCATCTGGAGCTGGATCTGGTCGGACAATTGCGTGAGCGTGCAGAAGATGAAGCCATCCGCATCTTTGGGAAGAACCTCAAAGATCTGCTCCTCGCCGCCCCGGCCGGCCAGCACGTGACGATGGGCATCGACCCGGGTATCCGCACCGGTTGCAAACTGGCCATTGTGGATGCCACCGGCAAACTGCTGGATACCGAAACGATTTACCCGCACGAGCCACGTCGTGACTGGGCCGGCAGCATGACCACCCTTGCCGCGCTGGCCAAAAAGCATGGCGTCAGCCTGGTGGCCATTGGTAATGGCACGGCCAGTCGCGAGACCGACAAACTGGTCATCGATACGATGAAACAGTTCCCGGAACTCAAGCTGGCAAAGATTGTGGTGTCGGAGGCAGGCGCATCGGTCTATTCGGCCTCGGAACTGGCGGCACGAGAATTCCCCGAACTCGATGTGTCGCTGCGCGGTGCCGTCTCGATTGCCCGCCGCCTTCAGGATCCGCTGGCCGAGCTCGTCAAGATCGAACCCAAGTCGATTGGCGTGGGCCAGTACCAGCACGATGTCTCCCAGCTCAAGCTGGCGCGTAACCTCGATGCGGTGGTCGAAGACTGCGTCAACGCGGTCGGCGTTGATGTCAACACGGCATCCGCCCCGCTGCTCACCCGTATCTCGGGGCTCAATGCCGGGCTGGCCAGCAATATCGTCAGCTACCGCGATACGCACGGGGCATTCAAGAGCCGTGCGGAATTGCTCAATGTGCCGCGTCTCGGGGACAAGACCTTCGAGCAGGCAGCCGGCTTTCTGCGTATACGCGGTGGCGATAATCCGCTCGATGCCTCGTCGGTTCACCCCGAGGCCTACCCGGTGGTTGAAAAAATTCTCGCCGACATTAAACAGCCGATCAAAGAGGTTATGGGCAACAACAGCATGTTGCGTTCCCTCAGCGCTGGCAAGTACACCGATGATCGTTTCGGCCTGCCGACCGTACAGGATATCTTCAGAGAGCTCGAGAAACCGGGCCGCGACCCACGTCCCGAATTTAAAACTGCCAGCTTTGCCGAGGGCGTGAACGAGGTCAAGGATCTGGTGCCCGGTATGCTGCTCGAAGGTGTGGTGACCAACGTGGCGGCCTTTGGCGCTTTTGTGGATATCGGCGTGCATCAGGACGGCCTCGTCCACATCTCCGCCCTCTCCAACACCTATGTCAAGGATCCGCACGATGTGGTGAAGGCCGGCCAGGTCGTTCGCGTCAAGGTGCTGGAAGTTGATCTGCCGCGCAAGCGGATTGCATTGACCATGCGTCTGACTGATGATGCGGCACCGCGCCGTGATCGGCACGAAGCGCCATCGGTCAATCGCAGCCCGCAGCGTCAACCCGCTTCAACCAGACCGCAGCGACCCAGCGCACCACCACCCAACGGCGCCATGGCCGCTGCCTTTGCCAAGCTCAAAAAGTAAGGATGACCTGATGATCACCGTCTACGGCATCAAGAACTGCGACACCATGAAGAAGGCCTTTGCCTGGCTTGACGGACATGGCATCGAATACACCTTTGTCGATTACAAGAAGGCCGGCGTGGCAGAAAACCAGCTACCCGACTGGTTCCACCGTGCTGGTTGGGAAACCCTGCTCAACACCCGCGGCCTGATGTGGAAAAAGCTGACCGATGCAGAACGTGCCGATGTGGATGAGGCTAAAGCGCACCGCCTGCTGATCCAATACCCCAGCATGATCAAACGCCCTGTACTTGATACCGGCAAAAAACTGCTTGTCGGATTTGATCCGGCACTGTACGCCAAGACCCTCCTCTAAAAGACGTATCAATCAAAGCCCAGCGCCCGGGCAATTTGATGTCGGGGCACGGTGGTTCGGGGAACCTGTTTTCTGGGCAAGGCCGGCGGCAGATCAAACCAGTCGCGCACATCAGCATCCAGGCCAACGCCGTGCATATAGTTGTAGATGGCTTTCTTGAGCCCCTGCCCCAATAGGTCATGATCGACACCCGTGGGGTCAATGAAGCCGACATCGTTTCGGGCAAAGGTGGTGGGCGGTAACGGCAGCAGCTCGACACCATAGGCCTGCGGGGTCATGCCCACGGGTGAATGCACCGTGCAGACAAAGCGGTGAAAGAAGCCACTCTGGATGCAGCCGTTCTCAAAGAGCTGGCGCACGTACTCCAACGCGTCCACTGTGTCCTGCAAGGTCTGGGTCGGAAAGCCGTACATCAGGTAGGCATGCACCAGAATGCCGGCCTGGGTAAACGCATGCGTTACCCGGGCCACCTGATCAACGGTCACGCCTTTCTGCATCAGGGCCAGCAATCGATCGGAAGCCACTTCCAGACCGCCCGATACGGCAATGCAGCCACTCTCGGCCAGGAGATCAACGACCTCCGGTGTAAATGATTTCTCAAAACGAATATTGCCCCACCAGGAGATCTGTACCTGACGGCGGATCAACGCTTCGGCCAGCGCCTTGAGCATCTTCGGCGGTGCGGCTTCATCAACAAAATGGAAACCCGTCTGCCCTGTCTCGGCGACGATCTGTTCGATGCGATCAACCAGAATCTCAGCAGAAACGGTTTCATAGTGCGCGATGTAGTCCAGACTGATGTCGCAGAAGCTGCATTTCTTCCAGTAGCAGCCCTGGGCGATTGTCAGCTTGTTCCAGCGACCGTCACTCCACAGCCTGTGCATCGGGTTCAGCATATCGAGCAACGACAGATACCGGTTCAGTGGCAGGCCGTCCCAGGTGGGCGTACCCAGATCCGCGAACGGGATATCGGGTTCGGGCCAGTTCATGAACTTGACCTGCCCTGAATCGTTCCGCACGAAGGTCCGCACCAGGCGATCAATGCCACGCCGACCCTGCAGATGGTCAACAATGGCCAGCGTTGGTCGCTCACCCGCATCCAGGGTGACAAAATCGACCCAATCAAAAACGGCGGGTTCGGCCAGTTGTCGCAATTCGGTATTGGCGAAACCACCCCCCAGGGCAATCCGTACCTCGGGTGCCACACGCCGGATGGTTTGCGCCATGCGGAAGGCCGCGTAGACAGTCCCCGGAAACGGGACGGACAAGAGCACCAGGTCGGGTTGCTCACGTTCGACCGCTTCAACGGTGAGACGGTCAAGTAGCCTATCTACCAGCGTTGGTTCAGCTGCCAACGCATCGGCCAACGGGTTAAAACTTGGCTGGCTTGCAGCCAATGACTCGGCGTAGCGCACAAACTCGAATCGTTCATCCACACAATCGCGGATCACATCAGCCAGATCATTCAGATACAACGTGGCATAGTGCCGTGCCCGGTCATGAGTCCCGAGCGCGCCAAAGGCCCAGCCCAGGGGGTCACCTGAATCATCGTCATAGGCATCCAGCGTTGCAAATCGTGGCCCTTCCGGCAAATAGCCACGCGCGGCGATACGATGCGCCAGGGTCGGGTCTGCACCTTGCAGAAACGCAATGACCCGATCTATGGTGATCTGATAGCGTTGGTAATGATCCAGATAGAAATTCACGCTGGCGCTGCGAGCTGCTTCGGGTTGCTTGAGAGCTTGGACCCGGATGTCTGCAAGCCCTTCTTGCGATAGCAACGCCAAGACCAGTTTCAGGGCCAGATCATCCTGAACGGCTGCGAGCTCCTGACTCCGTAGGAAACCCGTCAGATACGCCGTCGACGGGTACGGCGTATTCAGCTGCGTCATCGGCGGGATGAGGCTGAGGATTCTGAAGGGGCGCGGCGAATTTGTCATGGCAAAGAAAAACCCGCCGAAGCGGGTTTATACGGTGTCAACCGGTCACTCCCACTCGATCGTGGCCGGCGGCTTGCCGGAGATGTCGTAGACCACGCGGTTGATGCCGCGCACCTCATTGATGATGCGGTTACTGACCTTGCCCAGCAGGCTGTGCGGTAGTTCGGCCCAATGCGCCGTCATGAAATCCTGGGTTTCGACAGCACGCAGCGCCACCACGTATTCATAGGTACGGCCATCGCCCATGACGCCAACGCTCTTGACCGGCAGAAAGACGGCAAAGGCTTGCGAGGTCTTTTCGTACCAACCGGCGGCACGCAACTCGTCGATGAAGATGGCATCGGCGCGGCGCAGCAGATCAGCGAATTCCTTTTTGACTTCGCCCAGGATACGCACACCCAGACCGGGGCCCGGGAACGGATGGCGATAGACCATGTCATGCGGCAGACCTAGGGCCACGCCGAGTTCGCGAACTTCGTCCTTGAAGAGTTCGCGCAGAGGCTCCAGCAGCTTGAGCTTCATGTGTTCGGGCAAACCACCCACATTGTGGTGTGACTTGATGGTGTGCGCTTTGCCGGTTTTGGCGCCGGCGGATTCGATCACGTCCGGGTAAATCGTGCCTTGGGCCAGCCACTTGGCATTGACCAGTTTCTTGGATTCGGCGTCGAAGACTTCAACGAATTCACGACCGATGATCTTGCGCTTCTGTTCCGGATCGCTAACGCCCTTGAGGTGACCCAGGAACTGTTCCGAGGCATCCACATGTACGACCTTGACCCCCAGACCCCGGGCAAAGGTCTCCATCACCTGCTCGGCTTCGTTCAAACGCAGCAGACCGTTATCCACGAACACGCAGGTCAGCTGATCGCCAATCGCACGGTGGATCAGCGCAGCGGCAACCGATGAATCCACACCGCCCGACAAGCCAAGAATGACTTCTTCTTTACCCACCTGGGCGCGGATCTTCTCGACAGCCTCATCCACGTAATTCGGCATGGTCCAGTCGCGACCACAACCGCAGATGTCGTGCACGAAGCGGGCAAACATCTCTTTGCCCTTGAGCGTGTGCGTCACTTCGGGGTGGAATTGAACCGCATAGAAACGACGATCTTCGTCGGCCATAGCGGCAACGGGCGTCGATGCGTTGTCACCGATGACTTTGAAGCCGGGCGGCAGCTGGGTGACCTTGTCTCCGTGGCTCATCCAGACATCCAGCAAGCCATGACCCTGATCGTTGCCGCGGTCCTGCAGACCTTCGAAGAGCTTGGAGTGGCCGCGTGCACGCATCTCGGCGTAGCCGAATTCACGCTTGTTCGAGCTTTCAACCTTGCCGCCGAGCTGTTCGGCCATGGTCTGCATACCGTAGCAGATACCGAGCACGGGAACACCCAGCTCGAATACAGCCTGCGGGGCCTTCCAGTCGGTGGCTTCGTACACCGAATTCGGGCCGCCCGAAAGAATAATGCCCTGGGGTTTGAACTCGCGAACGAAGTCGTCACTCACATCAAACGGATGCAACTCACAGTAGACCTGCTGTTCACGGACACGACGCGCGATGAGCTGCGTCAGTTGTGAACCGAAATCAAGGATGAGGATCTTCTGGTGCGAGCGGGACATAGGCAATTCAGCGAAACATTAATCAACGTGGTAGTTCGGGGCTTCTTTGGTGATCTGCACATCGTGGACATGCGATTCGCGGACGCCGGCCGAGGTGATCTCGACGAATTGCGCCTGCTTGTGCATGTCGGCAATTGTGGCGCAGCCCAGATACCCCATGGAAGAACGCAGACCACCCATCAGCTGATGGATGACGGCGAGCACGGAGCCTTTGTACGGAACGCGGCCTTCGATGCCTTCCGGGACGAATTTATCCACGTTGGCCGTGTTGTCCTGGAAGTAGCGGTCACTGGAGCCAGCCTGCATGGCGCCCAGCGAGCCCATGCCGCGATAACTCTTGTACGAACGACCCTGGAACAGCTCCACCTCGCCCGGCGCTTCTTCGGTACCGGCAAAAAGCCCACCGAGCATGACGCAGTTGGCGCCGGCGGCGATGGCCTTGGCGATGTCACCCGAGAAGCGGATACCGCCATCGGCAACCAGGGGCACACCGCTCCCCTGCAGCGCTTTGGCGACATTGGCAATGGCTGTGATCTGCGGCACACCCACGCCGGCAACGATACGGGTGGTACAGATCGATCCCGGGCCAATACCGACCTTGACGCCATCAGCGCCATGATCGGCCAGTGCCCGGGCCGCTTCGGCCGTGGCGATATTGCCGCCAATGACTTGCACTTGCGGGTAATTTTTCTTGACCCACTGCACGCGATCGAGCACACCTTGAGAGTGACCGTGCGCCGTATCGACGACGACCAGGTCCACGCCAGCCTCGACCAGCAATTCAACGCGCTCTTCGGTACCAGCACCGACGCCGACTGCAGCACCCGCCCGCAAGCGGCCCGCGGCATCCTTGGCGGCATTCGGGTGTTCGGTGGCTTTGAGAATATCCTTGACGGTAATGAGGCCGCAGAGCTCGAATTCGTCGTTGACGACAAGTACACGCTCGATGCGGTGCTGGTGCATCAGGGCTTTGGCGTCTTCGACGCTGCCGCCTTCGCGGACGGTGACCAGCTTCTTCTTGGGCGTCATGATCTGGCGCACGGCCTGATCCAGATTGGTTTCAAAGCGCAGATCGCGGTTCGTAACAATACCGACGACTTTGCCGCTCTTATCGACCACCGGCAAACCGGAAATACGGTGACGCTGGGTCAATTCGAGCACATCGCGGACCAGCATGCCCGGGTTGATCGTGATCGGATCCTTCAACACACCGGATTCGTAACGCTTGACCTTGGCGACTTCAGCCGCCTGTTGCGCCGGGGTGAGATTCTTGTGAATGATCCCGATGCCCCCTTCCTGCGCCAGCGCAATCGCGAGACGGCCTTCGGTCACCGTGTCCATGGCGGCCGATAGCAGTGGCATATTGAGGGTAATGTCGCGCGTCAGACGGGTTTGCAGGGAAACATCGCGCGGAAGAATTGCGGAGTGCGCCGGAACGA
>JBFYKG010000089.1:0-4827 GCA_041311015.1 Rhodocyclaceae bacterium
CCTGTGCTCGCCGAATGTGGTGGCATGATTGCGCTGGCTGAAACCCTGGTCGATATCGATGGCACTCAACATCCTTTAATGGGCATTCTGCCGGGCACAGTACAGATGCAGAAAAAGCTGGCTGCCTTGGGCATGCAATCGCTAACATTATCCGGCGGCAGACTGGGCGGACATACATTTCACTATTCGACATTTGATTGCCCGCTTGAACCTATTGCCCATACGCAAGACACACATCAGAAACAGAGTGAGGCCGTCTATGGCATCAACCGTCTGACCGCCACGTATTTCCATGCCTACTTTCCGAGTGCGCCTCGCGTTGTGGCCGACTTGCTACACGATTGAAAATGCTCAGTCTGCCAACCTTGACGTTGATGGTCTTAGCCGCTTGCGCTCTGGACCGGTTGCTGGGTGAACCATCGCGCTTTCACCCACTCGTCGGCTTCGGTCATTTGGCGAGTCGTCTCGAAAAAAGATTCAACATCAGCAAGACCTCGGCGACCAATCTGCAGCGCTATGGACTCCTATGTTGGGCTGCACTCGTGGCCTTGCCCGCGCTGACTGTCACCTTATTGTTGCCCTTGCTGGATACCTGGCTCCAGATTCTCCTCGGCACCATCATTCTCTATCTTGTTATTGGCGGCCGCTCTTTGCAGGAGCATGCAACGCGCGTTTACAAGGATTTACATGCGGGTCGCCTGCAGGATGCACGCACTCATGTTAGCTGGCTAGTTTCCCGCGACACGCGCCAACTGGATGAGACCGGTATCAGCAAAGCCTGTATCGAATCTGTGCTCGAAAATGGAAACGACGCCCTCTTTGCACCCATATTCTGGTTCTGTCTGCTCGGCCCCGCGGGCGCCATTCTCTACCGGTTCGCCAATACGCTGGATGCGATGTGGGGCTACCGCACCCCACGCTATATCAACTTTGGCCGCGCCGCTGCGCGGCTGGACGATGTATTGAACTACCTGCCCGCGCGATTAACCGCACTGGCTTATTGCCTGGCTGGGAACACCGCCCAAGCATTCCAATGCTGGCGCGTCCAAGCACCTGACTGGGACAGCCCTAATGCAGGCCCAGTTATGGCTGCCGGCGCAGGCGCACTCAATCTGGAACTAGGTGGCGCTGCCGAATACCACGGTGCCACTGAATCACGACCCCATTTGGGGCATGGCCAGCCCCCTTCACCCGAAGGTATTGGTCTCGCTCAGCAGTTATTGCGTAGAGCCCTCTGGATTTGGCTTGGCGCGCTGATAATTTGCGCCCTATTGACGCTGTTCTTTTAAACTATATCCATGAACGCATTTAACTCATTTCAGATATGTCGCCGCTGGTTCACATGCGTCGGATTGTTTATCGTATCGGGCGCACTGGCGGCTGCGCCGATCAGTGTCAAGGATGACCTTGGCAATACTGTGACCCTGCCTGGCCCGGCGAACCGTATCGTGACCCTATCGCCTTCTGTTGTCGAGGTCACTTATGCTGCCGGTGCGGGCGACAAGATCGTGGGCACAGTTGAGTACAGCGATTTCCCACTCGCAGCCCAAAAAATCCCTCGCGTTGGCGGGCACTCGAAAATCAACCTTGAAGCCGTTGTCGCGGCGAAACCTGATCTGGTGATTGCCTGGGAATCAGGCAACTCGCCAAGCGCCATCGAGAAAATCCGACAGCTGGGTATACCTGTCTATATGTCGCAACCCCACAAGATGAGCGATATTCCCGGCGAGATTGAGCGCATCGGTACCCTTACCGGCTCAGAAACGGTTGCCAAGAAGGCAGCGGCTGAATTTCGCAAACGGCATGACGGGTTAGCCAAAAAATATAAAAATCGCTCAACCGTCACGGTGTTCTATCAGGTCTGGCAGAATCCGCTCATTACCATTGGTGGACAGCAGATCATGTCGGATGCCATCACGCTATGCCGTGGCGAGAATATCTTCGGCAACCTGAAACCACTGGCGCCCCGCGTGAGCTTTGAGGCCGTCATCGCGGCGAATCCGGAAGCGATTGTGACCTCGGGCATGGCAGACCAGAGCCCTGAGTTGCTGGATGCATGGAAGAAATGGCCGAATCTGACGGCAACTCAGCGAAATAATTTCTTCTTCATCCAGTCTGACCTGATGAACCGGAGCGGACCACGCATTCTGGATGGCACAGAACGCCTCTGCGAAGCGCTGCAAGCAGCACGTGATCACCGGCCGGGCGACAGACGATGAGCAGGGACCGGGGTGCCGGCGTGCAGCAGGAGTGGTTCGCTTTCCTTAATAGCATCCGGTTCTTTACACGAATCCGGGTGCCGGATCGTATTCCCTTTACGGCAGAACTCCAGGCCCTAAGCACAAAATACCTTCCTGCAGTTGGCCTGATCGTTGGCGCGGCCAGCGCCCTGGTGTTTATTCTGTCACTACTGGTCTTTCCTAAGACAGTGAGTGTTCTTCTGGCTGTGATAACGAGCCTGCTCATGACCGGTGCTTTTCATGAAGATGGACTCTCTGATACGGCCGATGGTCTGGGCGGTGGATGGGAAAAAGATCGGATACTGGCCATCATGAAGGATTCCCGGGTCGGTAGTTATGGTGTCATCGCCATCGTGATGGTCCTGATGCTCAAACTTGCCAGCCTAAGCGATGTCGCAACGATCTGGATTCCTGTCCTTCTGGTATGCGGTCACGCATTTTCCCGCTACTGCGCAATACTGATTATGTCGGGCATGCACTATGTGCGCACGGATGCATCCAGCAAGGCAAGGCCATTCGCTGACAAGTTATCTAGAAACACGCTGATCATTGCATCGCTCTTCGGACTCGTGCCACTGCTTTTGTTACCCTTTCCGGCAATGCTGCTTGGCCTGGTCGCCGGGCTACTAGCCACTATATGGATGGGGCGTCAGTTGCAGAAATGGTTGGGCGGCTATACAGGCGACTGCCTGGGTGCCGTACAACAGCTCAGTGAAGTCGCTTTCTACCTGGGCGCTCTGGCGGCCCTACGCTAAACGCCCTCAGGCTGGCACAAACCAGCGTTGCTGGTTGCCATGCTCATCGGCGCGGTCAATTTGCACCAGGGGATGGCCGTAGAGCCTGGAAAGATTTTCAGCCGTCAGTACGGTGTCTGCAGAACCGTATACCCATTCGCCCTCGCCAAAAAGCAGCAGTACTGAGTCGCAGGTCCGATAGGCCAGCCCGGGTTCATGTAACACCATCAGGCAGCAAACATGATCCTGCCGCGCCCGCGACTGCATGAGATTAAGCACTTCGATCTGATGATTCAGATCAAGATGAGCCAGGGGTTCATCCATGAAGTACAGCGTCGGGTTCTGCGTCAGAATCGTGGCCACAGCAATTCGCTGCCGCTCGCCACCCGACAGGGTCTGCACATCTCTGTCCGCAAAATCTGCCATGCCGACTGCCGCCAATGAGGCGCACGCTAATGCATGGTCATCCGCGGATTCCCAGGCCCAACGGCTGAGATGCGGATGACGCCCTGATATGACGGTTTCGAGGACCGTCGCGCTGAACTGATCCTGCTGTTTCTGCGCCAACCAGCCGCGCCAGCAGGCGGCGGCACGATCACCCCATTGCGCGTAACTCTTGCCACCGAGCAGGATATCTCCGACAAGATTGCCACGCGGCAATCCAGCCAGACAGGACAGCAGCGTCGATTTTCCGACACCATTACGCCCCAGGATCCCTACGGTTTCTCCGGGATACACCTCGAACGCCAGTTGTTTAACGACCTTGATGTCCCCGATGCGCAAATCCAGCGCATCAACCCTGAAGATCGCGCTGAGCTTATCTATCGTTTGGGCGGGATGCGTGGTCATTGGTAACGCGTCCTGTTCAGCAGATACAGAAACACGGGCACGCCGATCAGCGCTGTCACGACACCCACGGGAAGTTGCTGAGGGGCTATGAGAATTCTGGCCACTGCGTCGGCGAGGACAAGAAAGATACCACCCGCCAGCATCGAGGTTGGCAACAGCACCCGTTGATCATTACCCACGATCATCCGCGTCAGGTGCGGGATAACGAGACCAACAAAACCAACGGAACCGGCTGTCGTGACCGAAACTGCAGTAGCCATCGATGCTAGCAAGTAGACAGCAATCCGAACAAAGCTAACAGAGACACCCAGTGCTTTTGCGGTGTCGTTGCCGCGAATCAGCACATTGAGATCTCTGGCGAGCGGTGCGGTGAGCAACCCGATGAAGACAAGGCCAATCAGCGCGTAAGTGGGATTCACTCCCTGCGAGAAATCCCCCATCAACCAGAAGAGCATCCCCCGCAAGCGTTCTTCGGGCGCAATGGATAACAGCAGCGTAATCATCGCGCCGCAACCCGCTGCTACCATCACCCCTGTCAGCAATAGACGAGTCTGGGTCCAACTACCATCCCCATGGGCAAGGCCAAAGACAATCAGTATCGCCAGTAGCGCGCCCAGAAACGCAAAACCATTCAAGCCTGCAACACCCAGGCCAAAGAAGATTGCAAGCAGCGCACCAACGCCGGCGCCTCCGGAAATCCCTAGGATGTAAGGATCCGCGAGCGGGTTTCGGAGCAACACCTGCATCAGTGCTCCCGCCAACGCTAACAGCCCACCGCAAGCAAATGCCGCCAATGTGCGCGGTAGACGTAAGTCACGTATCACGCTGGCACCCGGCGCATCTGGATTAAACAATCCAGCTATGACCTCGTGAAACGGCATTTTTACGGCACCAACCGACAAACCTACGGCAATCGCTCCCAGCGCAAATAGGGCGAGGCTTAAGAATGCAAGGAACAGGCGGCGGGACGATTGCATCTCGGCAGTTTACCGTTGATCGAAACG
>JBFYKG010000090.1:0-4774 GCA_041311015.1 Rhodocyclaceae bacterium
AATTACTTGCCGGTCAGCTTTTCGTATTTAGCCCAGAGCTGCTCTTGGTTCTCAACATGAGCCGGATCTTTGGGAATGCAATCAACCGGGCAGACCTGCTGGCACTGCGGCTCGTCATAGTGACCCACGCACTCGGTGCACTTATTCGGATCGATTTCGTAAATTTCCGGACCCTGCGAAATGGCCTCGTTCGGGCACTCGGGTTCGCAGACATCACAGTTGATGCACTCATCGGTAATCATGAGCGACATGGCAGACTCCTGAACAGCGTTAACTCAAAGGCGGGATTTTCGCCGATTGGCGCGATTTACGCCAGCCCGACCGGGTTACCTTAACCCGACTTGCCCCAGCCGCGCGCCGCGAAGCAGGCGTCGATATGCGGTGGCACAAAAGAACTGACATCGCCCCCCAGCCGGGCAATTTCCCGCACCATGGTAGCTGACACGAACATGTGCCGCTCACCGGGCGTGAGGAAGACGGTTTCCACCTCTGGATACAGCCGGCGGTTCATGCCCGCCATCTGGAACTCGTATTCGAAGTCGGAAACGGCGCGCAACCCGCGGATGAGCACCTTGGCCTTTTGAGCATGCACAAAATCCATTAGCAGGCCGTCAAAGCCCACCACGCGCACATTCTTGAACGGCGCCAGCACGGTTTTGGCCATCTCCACGCGTTCCTGCAGCGTAAAGACCGGCGATTTGCCGCGGCTTTCGGCGATCGCCAGCACAACCTCGTCAAACAGACCGGCGGCACGGCGCACCAGATCTTCGTGACCGCAGGTCAGGGGATCGAAGGTACCGGGGTAGATGGCAATTTCACGTTTCAGCATATCGGGCAAATCCGTCAGGAAGCATCGCGCTCGGGTTCATACACATACAGATGATAATGCACCTGCCCCGCCTTGCCCCGCCGGATACAACCGAGACCGGGCAATAACGAATCGGGCAAGGGCTGTTCAGACTCCAGGTAGAGCCGGGCACCCTCGGCCAGATGGGGTAACAGCGGCATGATGATCCGATCCAGCCATCCCTGTCCATAGGGCGGGTCCAGAAACACCAGATCCAGCTTCGGGCCGGCAGCCAGACCGGGACGCGACAGATAGGCCAGCGCATCGGCGCAAACCACCTGCACCCCGGGGTCCGCCAGCAAATCGGCCGCGGCTTGCAGACCCTTGGCCACGCGCGGCGCCTGTTCGACCAGCACGACGGAAGCCGCCCCGCGGGATGCCGCCTCGAAGCCCAACGCACCCGAACCGGCAAACAGATCCAGACAGTGCCATCCGCTCAGGTTCTGACCCAGCCAGTTAAACAGCGTTTCACGCACCCGGTCCGGCGTTGGGCGCAACCCGGGTGCATCGGCCACCGGCAACTTGCGGCCCCGATGAGCGCCGCCGATGATGCGCACCTGACTCGGGCGGGCCGCGCCGGATTTTGCCGAGGAACTCACACGCACCCGGTCTATATCAGTCGGTGGCCACACGCACCGTCACCAGCTGTTCTGGCGACACGTGTTTGCGGAATGCCTCACGCACTGCGTCAGGTGTGAGCGCACGAACCCGGGCCGGATACTGTTCCAGCCAATCGGTGGGCAGCCCATAGAACGCCATCACACCCAGGTTGGCAGCCAGCTTACTGTTCGAATCAATACGCAACGCAAAGCCACCGGCGATGTTGTCTTGCGCCGCCTTCAGCTGCGCGGGGGTCGGACCACGCTGAAGGTAATCTGTCACGACCTGATTCACGACTTTGAGCGCATCATCAGCCTGCGTGCGCTTGGTCTCCAGACCAATCGTAAACGGGCCGGGCACCAGCTGCGGCTGGAAGTAGCTGTACACGCTATAGGCGTAGCCGCGCTTCTCGCGCACTTCCTTGGTAAGGAGCGACACGAAGCCACCACCACCCAGGGTGTAATTGCCTACCTGCAGCGCAATCTGTTGCGGATCATCACGGGCAACCGAAGGCATCCCCACCAGCAGGTGCGCCTGGGAGGCCGGATGCTCAACGCGCACCACCTTGGCCTGCGTACTGGCCGGCGCCGGCAGCTCCTTGGCAACCGTAGTCTGATCAGGCGGCAGGTCTGCCAGCAATTGCTGTGCAAGGGCCTCGGCTTCGGCCCGTGTCAGATCGCCCACAATCGCGATGCTCGCCCGACCCGGCGTAAAGTGATTGCGCCAGAAGGTCGTCACATCGCCGTGGCTAATCGCTTCAAGCGACGCCGGCGTCACCAGACGGCCATAGGGATGATCCGGATAAATCGCCGACATGTAGGCGCGCTGCGACAACACCTGAGGTTTGGTCAATGCGTCTTTGAGTGCGGCAACGGAACGTGCCAGATCGCGCTTGTAGATCGCCCGGTCGTAGCGGGGGCGCGCCATCACATCGGCCATCAGCGCAAAGGCGTCGCGCCGACGTTCCGGGTCCGACAGAGTACGCAACGACAGCGTTGCGCTATCCAGACCGGCACCCACCGACAACGTTGCGCCAATGTCGGCCAGCGTCTCCGCAATCTGCTGTTCGTTACGCGATCCCGCGCCCTGATCCATCAGGCTTGCGGTTAATGAAGCCAGCCCGGGTTTATCCGCGGGGTCAAAGGCCGACCCGGCCAGAAACAGCACCTGCACATCAACAATAGGGAGCGCATGCGTCTCGATGAAATACACGCGCGCGCCCTGTGCGGTTGTCCACGATTGCACCGGGGCGGCATTGGCCAGCCCACTCCACACGCCCAGCCACAGCAGCAGCGCCACACCACACGATTTCATCCAAGTCTTCATCATTTGATCCTTTGCGCTTCTCAGTGGTGACCCTGTGCGCCCGCCGCTTGCGCCCGCTTCGCCCGCGCCATCATTTCTGCGTCGTCCAGGGGTTGCGGCACCAGCCGGCCAATGGTGAGCTGCTCATCACGGAAGTACGTCTGGGCAACCCGCTGCACATCCGCGGCGGTGACCGCATTCAGCTTATCGAGCATCAGGCTATCGGCCTGCCAGCCGTAACCCAGGGTTTCGAGCATGCCAATCTCCATGGCCTGACCCATCATTGAATCTTTCTTGTACACCTGGGCAGCGCGCAACTGGCTTCTGGCCCGTGTCAGTTCCGACGCGGTTACACCTTGGTTTGCCACCGTAGCCAACGCCTGACGAATCGCCTGCTCGAGTTCGGCCACGGTATGGCCCGGCCGTGGCGAGGCCTGCAGGAAGAACATACCGGGGCCACGGTTCATAGCGTCATAACTCGCATCCACCGACACCGCGACCTGCTGTTCCCGCACCAGTGCCGCCGGTAAGCGGGCGCCTTCATGGCCATCCAGAATCTGCGCCAGCATCTCCAGCGCATAGGGGTCGATATCTTTCTGCGGGTCACTCACGCGGGGCGCCTTCCAGCCCATGATCAACAAGGGCAGATCAGCCGGCGCCTTGACCTCCAGCTGACGCAGACCGGTCTGCACCGGCTCTTCATACTGTTTGCGTTCACCCAGGCTGCGCGCCGGGATCCGGCCATAGGTATCACGCGCCCAGGCAAAGACCTGCGCATGGTTCACATCCCCCACCACCACCAGCGTGGCGTTATTGGGCACATACCAGCGGCGATACCAGTCGCGGATATCCTGCACCGTCATCTGCTCCAGATCACCCATCCAGCCAATAATCGGGCGGCGGTACGGATGCGCCTGCCAGGCCACCGCATTCATGGCCTCGTGCAACCGCGCGGTGGATTGATCATCCGTCCGCATGCGGCGCTCTTCCATCACGACCTGGATTTCCTTGCTGTACCCGGCCGGGTCCAAGGTCAGATGACGCATCCGGTCCGCCTCGAGCGCCATCACGGTCTTGAGCTGATTGGCCGGCACCTGCTGGAAATAGGCGGTGTAATCCGTGCTGGTAAAGGCATTGTCACGCCCGCCCACGGCAGCCACCCGACGGTTGAATTCGCCGGGGCCTACGCTGGGGGTGCCCTTGAACATCATGTGCTCAGTGACGTGTGCCACGCCCGTCACACCATCATGCTCATCCATGCTGCCCACCCGGTACCAGACCATCTGCACCGCCGTGGGCGCGCGGTGATCTTCGCGCACCACCACCTTCATGCCATTGGGCAGGCGGGTTTCAAAGGTGTTGGCATCCGTAGTTGCATCCATATCCGCGGCCGATGCGCTAGACACGGCCGGATGCAAACCAACCGACAGGCCAATACATAAAGCCGACAACGCGATGCGGAGTGATGAAATGTTCATGGGTTCAGGCCTGAGTCTGGGCTAAAATCGCAGAATTGCTAAGGATACCTCTGCCCCATGACTGACGCCAACGCCGACGCTCAGAATGCGCCCCGCCGCTCCTGGCGCGAGCGACTCTTCGCCGGACTCACCAAAACCCGCCAGCAGATCGGCGGCTCGGTGCGCAGCCTGTTCTCGCGCGGCAAGGTCGACGACGAGCTGCTCGAAGAACTCGAAGCGCTGCTGCTGTCGGCCGACGTCGGCGTCGAAGCCACTGTCCGCCTGCTTGAAGAACTCCGGCTCAAAGCCCGCCGGGACAACCTGCAAACGCCGGAAGCCATTCAGAACGCGCTGGTCGATAGCCTGACCACGCTGCTCCAACCGCTGGAAACGCCGCTGCAGATCAACCCGCCACCGGGCACACCTTTTGTGATCATGGTGGCCGGCATCAACGGCGCCGGCAAAACCACCACGCTGGGCAAACTGGCGCATCACTTCCAGGCGGCCGGCCACTCGGTGCTGCTGGCGGCTGGCGACACCTTCCGTGCGGCCGCCCGCGAACAGC
>JBFYKG010000024.1:0-18420 GCA_041311015.1 Rhodocyclaceae bacterium
GCTAAATGCCTTGGCGAGATAGAGCGCCATGGCAGTCGATTCAGGATCATCGATGTCGTTGAACACCCCTTGCGGTGACAGACGAACGCCCACCTTATCGGCGCCGATGGCGGCAATGACGGCATCCACCACTTCCAGCACCAGGCGGGCACGATTCTCCAGGCTGCCGCCGTAGGCATCGGTGCGCTGATTGCTGTTGGGTGACAGGAACTGATTCAGTAGATAGCCGTTGGCGGCGTGCACTTCCACAAAATCAAAACCGGCCTTGACGGCGTTGCGGGCGGCGTTGGCGTAGTCGGCCACCAGCGCGGGCAGCTCAGAGGTTTCAAGTGCGCGGGGCAGGGCGGTGGGTACATTGGCCGGGGTGCCATCGGGCTGGATGACAAAGCACTGGCCCTTGGCTTGAATCGCCGAAGGCGCAACCGGATCCGCGCCACCGGGTTGTAACAGCGGATGCGAGATGCGGCCCACGTGCCAGAGTTGCAGTGCCATGTGGCCGCCCTGAGCGTGCACCGCGTCGACCACGGTTTTCCAGCCGGCGACTTGGGCCTCGCTGTAGATGCCCGGAGTCCAGGCATAGCCCTGGCCTTGTTGCGAGATCTGCGAGGCCTCACTCACGATGAGCCCGGCGCTGGCGCGCTGGGCGTAGTAGGTGGCATTGAGTGGGGTGGCGGCATCGCCGGCGCCGGCTCGGGAACGTGTCATCGGCGCCATGACGATGCGATTGTTCAGACGGGTCTTGCCGACCTGAACCGGGGTAAAGAGAATTGCGTCGCTCATGGAAATCTCCATCAAGAAGTCAGTTAATTGATCTGCCAGTCCAGCGTGTAATCGCCTTGTCCGCCTTCGGCCAGCGTTTTGACCAGCCAGGGCATGGTTTCTTCCAGCGTGGCGGGCAGAGTCCAGGGCGGGTTGATGATGAAGAGACCGCTGCCCGTCATGCCCAGGCCATCGGTTGCTGGCGGCCGGGTGCTCAGTGTGACATGCAACCAGTTGGGAACACCCAGTTTGAGCAGCCGTTCGGGGAGCTCGACTGATTCGCGACGCGCAAGTTCGGGATACCAGAGCACATAGGTACCCGTGGCAAAGCGTTGCAACGCATCACGCAGACTTTGTACCACCTTGCCGTAATCGGTCTTGTCTTCATAAGACGGATCGATCAGCACGGCAGCGCGGCGGGCCGGCGGGGGCATGAGCCCTTTGAGCCCGGCCAGACCGTCGGCCTGAGTGATCTGTGTGCGCTTCTGGGCGAAGCGCAACGCCTGCGCGAGCAGGGGAGCATCGCTGGAATGCAGTTCAAAAAAACGGAGCGGGTCGGTATCACGCGTGCAGTGCGCCGAGATCCACGGGGAGCCGGGATACTGGGTGAGTGCGTGGCCAGGGTTGGCATCTGCGATCACGGCACGATAGCGGGCAACCGACTCGGGTAGTTCATCAATGGGGAGAGACCACAGCTGGCCGATACCGGTTGCCGATTCTCCGGTCTTTTGCGCCATGCTGCTATCTAACAGGTACATGCCGGCACCGGCATGGGTATCGACCACCATGAAAGCTTTGTCTTTACGCGTCATGTAATCCAGCACCTGGATCCAGACCAGATGTTTTAGGACATCGGCCGGGTTACCGGCGTGAAAGGCGTGGCGATAACTGAGCATAAATCAGAGTAGGGGGGAGAGAAGCTGCGCGGCGTTTTCTGCGAGACGCTCGCGCAGTGAACGCTTGGCCAGAATGATGGGGTCGATGGGCAGTGACCTGGCGAGATACTGATCCTGTAGGCTGCGCAGTCCGGTGCTGAATCCGGTGTCGAACACCATCAGCGTGATTTCGTAATTCAGGCGCAGACTGCGCATATCCAGATTCACAGAGCCGAAGAGGCTGAAGGCGCGGTCCACCACCAGGCTCTTGGTGTGCAACAGGCCACCGGTGAACTGCTGGATTTTGACGCCGGCGCTGATCAGGTCATCCATATAACTGCGGCTGGCGTAACGAACGAGGAGCGAATCGATCCGTTGCGGCACGATCAGGGTTACATTGACCCCGCGGGCCGCGGCGGTTTGCAGCCCCTGGAACAAGGCATCATCCGGAACGAAGTAAGGCGTGGTCATGACGACTTCAGATTTGGCATCGAGAATCGCGCTGAGCAGCACATGCGACATATTGGTTGATTTGTAGCTGGGCCCAGACGGCACGGTCTGGGCAATGATGCCGCTTGGGTTGGCAGCCGGCGGAATTTTCTGGATGTGGTCGAGGTAACGTTCAAAGCCCGGGATGTTGTTGCTTTCCACAGCCCAGTCGCCTTCGAAGACCGTGGTGAGTGCCTCGGCCGCCGGGCCTTCGACCCGCACCATGGCATCGATCCACTCGCCAACCCCAGCGCCCTGTTTGAAATAGGCCGGGTCCACCGGGTTCATGCTGCCGGTCCAGGCGATCTGCTCATCGATGGCGGCGATCTTGCGGTGCAGACGTATATCGGCGCGCCCGAACTGCAGGGCCAGCGGGCGGATGGCACAGCCTTTGACCAGATCGACGCCGGCCTCACGCATATGCTTTGGCCAATCACTCTTCCAGAAAGTGGCGCTGCCCAGTTCGTCGAGCAGCACGCGACAGCGAACGCCGCGTCGCGCCGTGCGCATCAGGGTATCGGCGACCTGATCGGCGGTGCCGCCCGGATTCCAGATATAGAATTCAAGGTCACAACAGTGCCTGGCCTGATCAATATCCTGCATCAAGGCCTGAAGGGTTTGCGGGGTGTCCGAGTGCAGGGTGATCTTGTTGCCCAGCAACGGGGGCATGCCCCCGTGGTTTTCGGCCAGTTGGGCCATCGACTGGAACTGTGGGGCAATCTGGGTTTTGGCCAGAGGGTAGCGCGCATCGAGCAGGGCGGTCATCCGCTGGTATGCCGGCCGGGCCAGATCGATCCGTTTCTGGCGATCTCGGCCGATGGGGCGTTCACCGATCATGAAATAGGCAATCAGGCCGACCAGCGGCACGATCGTGACGATCAGAATCCAGGCCAGGGCCACGCCGGGCGGCCGCCGGATCCAGATGATCCGCAGGGTAAACAGGATGACCACCAGCGGGTGCAGCAGCAGATACAGCCAGTGGGAGTCGGAAATAAGGGCCCAAACCATGATCTTCTGATTTTACCCGAGCCGGACGGGTTGCATCGGGGCAGGGGCTCCTTTAGCATCACGGTTTCGATGAAAATAGAGCGAATGTTGAAGGGTAGGTACGCATGATTCCCGAACTTGGCCAGTTTGCTCTGGCGCTCGCGCTGATGGTCTCCCTGGCGCTGGGAATTCTCGGGTTGGCCGGGCCCCAGTGCCGGATCCTGTCGTGGAGCCGGATGGCGCGGCCGCTGGCGCTGATCTGCTTCGTTTTTATGGCGGCGTCTTTTACCTGCCTGACCATCAGCTTTGTGGTGAGCGACTTCTCAGTTGCCTATGTGGCCCAGCATTCCAATACCCGCCTGCCGATGGCGTACCGATTTGGCGCGGTCTGGGGTGGGCATGAAGGCTCGCTTTTGCTGTGGGTCTTTATTCTCACCGGTTGGGCGGCGGCCGTTGCTATCTTCTCCCGCTCGTTGCCCACCGAGATGGTGGCGCGGGTACTGGGTGTCCTTGGTCTGATTGCCTTTGGTTTTACTCTTTTTATTCTGTTCACGTCGAACCCCTTTACACGCTTGATACCGGCTGTAGCGGAAGGGCGTGATCTGAATCCGCTGCTGCAGGATCCGGGCCTGGTCTATCACCCGCCCATGTTGTACATGGGCTATGTGGGTTTCTCGGTGGCCTTTGCGTTTTCAATTGCGGCCCTGTTGGCAGGGCAATTGGATACGGCCTGGGCACGCTGGTCGCGCCCCTGGACACTGGCGGCCTGGATCTTTCTGACGTTGGGCATTGCGCTGGGTTCCAACTGGGCCTATTACGAACTGGGCTGGGGCGGCTGGTGGTTCTGGGACCCGGTCGAGAATGCCTCATTCATGCCGTGGCTGGTGGGCACGGCGCTTATTCATTCGCTGGCCGTCTCTGAAAAACGCGGCAGCTTCAAGAACTGGACAGTGCTGTTGGCCATTGGGGCGTTTTCCCTGTCGCTCCTCGGAACGTTTATTGTGCGTTCCGGCGTACTGACCTCAGTCCATGCCTTCGCAGCAGACCCGGCGCGCGGCGTATTTATTCTGGTCTTCCTGGTGCTGGTGGTGGGTGGGTCGCTGACGCTGTTTGCCTGGCGGGCGCCGGCCGTTGGCAAGGGCGGTAGTTTTGCGCTGGTATCACGTGAGACGCTGCTGTTGATCAACAATGTGCTGTTGCTGGCGGGTGCGGCTGCGGTGCTGCTGGGCACCGTGTACCCGATGATTATTGATGCGCTCAATCTCGGCAAACTTTCGGTCGGGGCGCCGTACTTTAATGCGGTGTTTGTGCCGATCATGTTGCCGTTGCTGCTCCTGTTGCCATTGGGTGTTGCCGCGCACTGGAAGCAGGACGCCCTGTGGCCCTTGTTCCGCATGCTCAAGATCGAGGGGCTGATCGCGATTGTCGCGGCGGTGGTGCTGCCCCTGCTGATGGGCCAATGGCGGCCGATGGTGGCACTGAGTACGGGGCTGGCCGTGTGGATCATGGCCACCAGCGCGCGTGCGATTGTGGTCCGTGTGCGGACCAGCTGGCCACCCCTGGCATTCTGGGGGATGCAGTTGGCGCATCTGGGTCTGGCCGTGTTTGTGATTGGCGCCACCTTTGTCAGCAGCTATCAGGTCGAGCGCGATGTCAGCATGTCGCCCGGCGACACCGTGACCATTACCGATCTGCGTCTCACCCTGCAGGGCGTTACGCCCGTGCGCGGCCCGAACTATGAGGGCATGCGCGGTGAGGTGACCTTCGGGCCCATCAAATCGCCATCACAAATCAATGGCACCCTGACGACGGAAAAGCGCACCTACTTCTCATCCACCATGCCGATGACCGAGGTAGGTATCGATAGCAGCCTGACGCGGGATCTGTATGTGTCGATGGGTGAATCCACCGGCAACAACAGTTGGGCCGTGCGTGTGTATTACAAACCCTTTGTCAGCTGGATCTGGGCGGGCTGTTGTCTGATGGCGCTGGGCGGGTTGCTCGCCGCCAGTGACCGTCGCTACCGGATCCGCAAGCCCGCCGAGGCTGGGGCCTCTCTGCAGAAGGAGGCGGCCGTATGAAACGCATGGGTTGGTTCCTGATTCCGCTGCTGGTGTTTGCGGTGCTCGTTTTCTTTCTGGCGCGCGGTCTGACCAAAGACCCGAAGTATGTGCCATCGCCACTGGTGGGCAAACCCGCACCGACTTTCAATTTGCCACAGCTGCATGACCCCAAGCAAAGCTTTGCACCGGAAGACCTCAAGGGCCGCGTGTGGCTGCTCAACGTTTGGGCATCGTGGTGTGTGTCGTGTCGCGAGGAGCACCCTGTCCTTGTTAACTTTGCTCGGACGCATACCGATGTGCCGCTGATTGGTCTGGACTACAAGGATCAGCGCAATGATGCGATGGCCTGGCTGAAACAGCATGGCAATCCCTATGTGCTGTCGGTCTTTGATGCCGATGGTCGGGTGGGGATCGATTACGGCGTGTACGGCGTTCCCGAAACCTATGTGATAGATCAGGCCGGTGTGATTCGCTACAAGCATGTGGGGCCGCTGACGCCAGAGCTGGTGAAGACCGTGATTGACCCGATGCTGCAGGGGTTGCGGCCATGATGACTTTAAAGTGTTTTCAATCCGTTCGCGTTTTGCTCATCGCCGCACTGTTGACGGCTAGTCCGCTGGTCCGGGCGGCCGAGGCGCAGCCCCTGGCAGATAACCCGGTAGTGGAAAAACGCCTGAATGCCATCTCCGAAAACCTGCGCTGCCTGGTTTGCCAGAACGAATCGCTGGCCGGCTCACGGGCGGAACTGGCGGAAGACCTACGTCGGGAAGTCCGTAACCTCATCGTGGCCGGTAAATCGGATCAGGAGATCATCGACTTTCTGGTGGCGCGTTACGGTGACTATGTGCTCTACGATCCGCCCTTTAAGGCCACGACGTTATTACTCTGGGTGGGGCCCTTTGCCGTGCTCGGTGGAGGCCTAGCCGGGCTCATTATCTTCCTGCGCCGACGTGCGCGGCAGTCGCCGGTGGTAACGGATGCCGTGAATACCGCGGCAGCCGATCAAGCGCTGGAAGCGGCAGAGCCGACGGATACGATGGCCTCAATTCCGGTCGCGCAGCCTGCGGGTCGGGGCCGCTGGTTGCTCTGGCTCATGCTGCTCCTGATTCCTGTGGGCGCGGTATCGGTGTATCTCAAGGTCGGTACACCTGCCGCTATGAACCCGGAAGCCGTGCGTCCAACACCGGACCCCGAAGTGATGGTGGCGCGGCTACAGGCCAAGATGGATGCCAACCCGGATAATCCGCAAGGCTGGATGTTACTGGGTCGCGCTTATATGGTGATGAATCGTCCGCAGGAGGCCATCAAGGCTTACGACCATATCCTGCCGGAAGTGAAGAAAGAGCCGCAGCTCACAGCCGCCTACGCCGAGGCGTTGGCTGCTTCAGGCAATATGGTCGGCGCCCAGGCCTGGATTGATGCGGCACTCAAGCGCGGCAGCAAAGACCCGCAGCTGATCTTCCTGGCCGGCGGTCTGGCATTCGCTCAGGGCGATAACGCCAAGGCGATCCGTTACTGGAATCAGGTACTGAAGCAGTTGCCCCCAGACTCGGATGAGGCCAAATTCGTTCAGGAAAATATTGCCGAGGCAAAGGCGCGGCAGAAATAAACAAGGGCGTCCTCGGACGCCCTTGTACCTTGTGCTGCCCCGAAATTATTTCAACGTCTTGCCGGTTTTTTCGACAGCGGCTTTATCCAGTGCCGCTTGCGCCTCCGGCGGCATGTAGTTCTCATCATGTTTGGCCAGCACTTCACTGGCTTTGAAGCCCTTGCCCCCGTCGTCTAATTTGCCCTGGGCAACCACGCCTTTACCCTCGCGGAATAGATCGGGCAGGATGCCGGTGTATGTGACCGGCACATCGTTGGCGGTATCTGTCACGACGAAGCGCACGTTGACGCCATCGCGTTGCACGCTGCCCTCTTTCACCATGCCGCCAATGCGGAATGCCCGGCCCTTAGGGGCCTCGCCACTCACGACCTGGGTGGGTGTGAAGAAGAACACCAGGTTCTCTTCAAAGGCATTGAGCACCAGCGCGGCGGCTGTGCCGATGACGGCTAGGGCGCCGATGATGAGGGCAAATCGTTTGTGACGGGGCTTCATGGCTTGTTAATTATCCAGGCTCTGTTGAATCTGCAGAATGGCCCGTTGACGGCGATGCCGTACCAGTAAGGGCTCAATGATCATGGCGGCAGCACAGACGCCAAAACTGCCCCAGACATAAAGCCCGTAGCCGCCCATGGCGAAGAAGTCACTCACGGATTGCCATTGCATCAGACGGCCCCTTTCATGTCGGGCAGCTGTTTAACCCATTCGGTATTGGCTTCCCGCTCCAGCATGATGCAGCGGGCGCGCATAAGGGCAACGGCAAGGGTGTAGGCCCAGAAGGCCAGCGCCATGAGCAGCATGCCCCAGAGCATGGTGCTGGCCATGCTGGGTGATTTGGTGAGTGAGACCGAGGCGCCCTGATGCAGGGTATTCCACCATTTCACCGAGAAATAGATGATCGGTACGTTGACCACACCGACCAGCGAAAGCAGGGCGCCGGCGCGATCGGCTCGACGTGGGTCGTCAATGGCTGCCTGTAGGGCCATGTAACCGAGGTACAGGAAAAAGAGAATCAGTTCCGACGTGAGGCGCGCATCCCAGACCCACCAGGTCCCCCACATGGGTTTGCCCCAGAGGGCGCCGGTCCACAGCGATAGGAAGGCAAACAAGGCGCCAGTGGGTGCCAGGGCGCTGGTCATCATGCCAGAGAGGCGCGTGCCAAAGGTCAGGCCCAGTAACGACCAGAAGGCCATGACGCAGTAGATGAACATCGACATCCAGCTGGCAGGCACGTGGATGAAGATGATGCGGTACCCCTCGCCCTGCTGGGCATCGGTGGGCGCCACAAAAAAACCGAGATACAGGCCAAGGGTGCCGAGAACGGCGGCCAGTACCCAGAAAACGGGGATCAGTTTGCCGGCCAGCGGATAGAAGGTGCTGGGGGCGCTGAATTTGAACCAGTTGATCATGCCGCTATTTTATTCCAATGAGATGCGGAGTGCGGCGGTGGTGGCCCACGGCGCGAATGCGGCGGCCAGAACCAGCAGGGCGCTCAGCAGGTAGAGGTGGCCGGCGGCACCTAGCCCCGCAATATGCGATTCCACCGCGCCGGCCCCAAAAATCAGAGTCGGTACGTACAGGGGTAGCACCAGCAGCGACACCAGCAGGGCACTGCCCCGGGCGCCCAGCGTGAGTGCAGCGCCGATGGCGCCAATCAGCGAGAGCAGGGGTGTCCCGATTAACAGCGAGAACATCAGAATCCCGATGGCGTCGGTGGGCAGATCAAACTGCAGGCCAATCACTGGCGCCAGCAGCACCAGCGGTAGCCCGCAGACCAGCCAGTGGGCCGTGATTTTGCCGGCCACCAGAACGCTCAGTGGCTCGGGCGAAAGCGCCATCTGTTCCAGCGTGCCATCGGCATAGTCGGCAGCAAACAGGCGCTGTAGCCCCAGCAGCGTGGCGAGCAGGGCAGCGATCCACATCGCCCCCGGCGCGATCTTGCGCAGTAGATCGGGTTCTGGCCCGATGCCTAGCGGGAGCAAGGTGGTCACGATCACAAAGAAAAACAGTGCGGTGAGTACTTCGGTCTTGCGACGCATGACCAGCAGCAGATCCCGGCTGAGCGCGGCCAGGTAAGCGGACAGGATCGGCGTGCCAGACATCAGCGGCCTCCTGACAGATTGAGAACAAATCCGGCCGCCGCCGACCCCAGGTCGGGCGTCTGATGACTCGTCAGCACGATCAGGCCGCCGGTGCACAGATGCGCTTTGAGGCAATCCTGCAGCTCGGCAATGGCATGAACATCCAGCGCATTGAAGGGCTCATCCAGAATCCACAGTTTGGCCGGGCGTAACAGCAGGCGGGCAAGCAGCCCCCGGCGCTTCTGGCCGGCGGAGAGCACGCGGGCGGGCAGATGCTGGCGTTTGGCCAGGCCCATCCGCGTGAGGGCCTCGCGAATGGCCGTGTCGCTGACCTGGAGTCCGTCCATGGCCATCAGGCTTCGCAGGTTCTCGGTGAGCGTCAGGTCTTCCTTGAGGCTGGCATGGTGTCCCAGATACAGCATGTCGGCGTGGTAATCACTGCGCTGTTTACTGATCGGTGTGCCTTGCCAGGTGACGGTGCCTGCGGCTGGCAACGATAGGCCGGCCAGAATACGCAGCAGGCTGGTTTTGCCGGCGCCGTTTTCGCCTTGCAGATACAGCCATTGACCGGCATCAAGTTGCAGCGAGAGATCGCTAAATAGGCATTGCGTGCCGCGGATGCAGCTGAGATTACTGGCGGCAAGCATCTGAGACACGTAGGGACTACTGAGCTTCGGCAACGCGCTGCTGGATATGGGCGAGGGCTTCTTCCACCTGGTCGACCAGAATCAGGCACACATCACCCGGCTGTAGTTTGGCCAGCGCCCGATCGATCGCCAGAAATTCACCCTTGATCTCGTCGATCTCTTTGACCTGATGCGCCTCGTCAAGACCTTCGCGCAGGAGCTTGACGACTTCGCCCTCGCTGCGACCGCGCTGGCAGGCATCTTCGTACAGCACCACGTAATCGAAGACATTACCCAGGATCCGCGTCTGACGACGGATGTCGTCATCGCGGCGGTCGCCAGCACCACTGATCACCACGCTGCGGCGCTTAGCCGGCATCTCGTGGATTGTATCGGCCAGCGCCCGGATGGCATCCGGGTTATGACCATAATCGGCAATCAGCGTGGCGCCCTTGTAATCGAAACGGTTGAAACGGCCCGGTACCGTATCAGCATCGCTGTGAAAACTGGCGAGGCCGGTAACGATGTGTTCCCAGGGAATATCCAGTGCCCATGCTGCGCCGACAGCCGCCATGACGTTTTCGACCTGGAAGCTGATCTGGCCGTTGTCGGTGAGCGGAATATCCTTCAGTGGCAGACGGAACATGGCTTTACCCTGCGCCGCAATGATCTCGCCGTTGTCGCGATAGATGACGCGGTGGCCCTGGGCTCGGTGTTTGGCCATGACCGGGTGGGCTGCGCTCTGCGCAGCAAAGAAGGTGACATTGCCGGTACAGAAACGGGCCATACGTGCGACCAGTGGGTCGGCGGCGTTAAGTACCGCAGTACCTTCCGACGACACGTTCTGCACGATGACACGCTTCACGGCGGCCAGCTCGGCGGCCGTGTTGATGAAGTTCATGCCCAGGTGATCACCTTCGCCGATGTTGGTAATGACCGCCACGTCGCATCGATCAAAACCCAGACCTTCACGTAAGATGCCACCGCGGGCAGTTTCCAGAACAGCGGCGTCAACATCCGGGTGGCCCAGCACGTTGCGGGCGCTGCGTGGGCCGCTGCAGTCGCCGGTATCGATCAGCCGACCATTGGCGTAGACGCCATCGGTGGTTGTCATGCCGATGCGCTTGCCGGTCTGGGTAATCAGGTGCGCGGTCAGGCGGATGGTCGTGGTCTTGCCATTGGTGCCCGACACGGCCACTACCGGAATGCGTCCGTTGTCGCCCGGTGCGAACATCTGTCGCACAATCGCCTCACCAACCGGACGGCCCTTGCCGTACGAGGGGCTCAGGTGCATGCGCAGGCCCGGTGCGGCGTTGACTTCGACAATGCCGCCCCCTTGTTCCTGTAGCGGTTTGTACACGCTATCGCAAACCACATCGACGCCGCAGATATCCAGGCCGACCATGTGCGCGGCGGCTACCGCGCTGGCGGCTAGATCCGGATGGACGTCATCAGTCACATCGGTCGCCGTACCGCCCGTACTGAGATTGGCATTTTTGCGCAGGTTGATCCGGGCGCCGCGACCGGGCACAGATTCGGGCGTCATGCCTTGTTCGTCGAGCGTGGCCAGGCCGATCGCATCCAGACGGATCTTGCTCAGCGAGGTGGCATGACCATCGCTACGCAGCGGGTCGCTGTTGATCACATCCACCAGCTGGCGGATCGTGTGCTGGCCATCGCCAATCACATAGGGCGGATCACGCCGTGCGGCAGCGACCAGCTCGTTGCCGACAACGAGCAGCCGGAAATCGTGGCCGGGCAGAAACCGTTCGACAATGACTTCGTCGCTGATCGCGTAAGCCACATCAAAGGCGGCCTTGATCTGTTCCTTGGTCTGCAGGTTGACGGCCACGCCTTTGCCCTGATTGCCGTCGCGCGGTTTGACGACCACCGGACCGCGGATCCACTCCGCGGCTTCCAGTGCGCCTTCCAGCGTGGTCACCACGCGGCCCTGCGGTACGGCAACGCCCGCCGAATAGAGCAGGGTTTTGGTGAGGTCTTTATCCTGGGCGATAGATTCGGCAATGGCGCTGGTATGGCTCGTCTCGGCGGCCTGGATGCGTTTCTGCTTGCTACCCCATCCCAGCTGCACCATGCTGCCTTCGGTCATGCGACGGAAAGGGATGTTACGGGCGATAGCGGCGTTAACAATGCTGCCGGTACTCGGGCCCAAGCGCAGATCTTCGTCCAGTTCGCTCAGTTCATGCAGTGAGGCATCCAGATCGTACATGCGATCTTCCAGGGCGCTCTGGCAGAGACGGAAGCCGTGTTCAAACGCCAGCTTGCCGACGGCCTCTTCGCTGTATTCAACAACTGTGATGTAGGTGCCTTTTTCGGGTGTCTGCACCGTGCGGCTGAAGGTGACCGGACAACCGGCCGCAGCTTGCAGCCCCAGCGCGACCACTTCGAGCGCGTGCGCCAGTGTTAGCGGTTCATTATGGCCACCGGCCACCAGCGGCCCCATTTGCGGAAAACGCGATCGCAACCGCGTCTCGAATCCGGCAAGGTTGGTGATCTGGCACTCGGCTTCGGTGCAGTTGATCAGCGCTTCGATCATCGTATGACGACCCCAGAGGTTGGGGCCGCGTAGCGCGCGCAGGCGGACGATTTCCATGGATTACTGGTGAGTGAAAGTTTGGATGCCCGTGCTCAAGATGTCACGGGAGAGATTCATGCCGACGCCAACGGCCACGGCGGCCAGGATGCTTTCCAGCGCGTCGTTACGCAGCTGGAGCAGCGGAATACTATCGAGGCTCATGATCGGTTGCACATCGTTGCCGCGGGCCATGACGATCTGGTTGTCGCGGGTAAATACGGCGCGGCCGTTCTGAGCCAGATGTTCCTTCAGGCAATCGGCGGTGCTAAACCGGCTGAAGAAAATGACCTCGCCGTCGCACAGGCGCGCCATGTCGGCGACCTCGCGATCGTCGGCGTTCAGTACACCCACGCCGCTCGGCAGTACCACGTCGATCTGGGAACGCATCACCTTATAGATGCCCTCGGCGTCGTTAATGGCGCATTCGGGTACGGTATCGGTTGGGTCCAGGTTGGTCACGACGCCGATGGTGCAACGCTCGTAGGCCAGACCTTCGTTGAGGATGACCCGGTTGTCATTCTCAATGACAGCTACATCCACCTGGCGGTTGAGCATCAGGCGATGCCCGCTTTCCCAGTTGGCGCAATGACGGTCGTCCAGCTGGCGTTGATTAAAGTACATCCCTTTGCTGCAGGCCAAGCCGACATTCATGCTGGTCAGTTGCAGCAGGCTGGCGATCAGCTGGGCGACCAGCGTTTTGCCGCGTGAACCGGCCACCCCGATGATGGGCAGGTTGAAGTCTTCGCCGGGTGGAAAGAGGTAATCGACGATGGCGTTACCCACCGGGCGGGGTGTACCCGCCGACGGGCGCAAATGCATGAGTAGGCCGGGCCCGGCATTCACTTCGACGATGGCGCCACGCTGGCCAGCCAGCGGTTTGCTGATGTCTTCGCAGACCAGATCAATACCGGCCACATCCAGCCCGACCACGCGGGCGGCGAGTGCGACGGTTTCGGCGACATCGGGGTGAATCTCGTCGGTCACATCAATCGATACGTTGCCGTTCCGCTGAATCAGGACATCACGACCCGCATCGGGTACCGATTGGGCGTTGAGACCCTGGCGCTCCAGTTCGAGCCGTACGGCGGAGTCGACGCGTACAAAGTTGAGTGTGTTTTCTTCGGCCGGGCCGCGACTCGGGCTGCTATTAATCTGGGTTTCGATGAGTTCTTCAATGGTGGCCTTGCCATCGCCTTTGACGAAAGCGAAGTCGCCACGCGCCGCGGCGACGGTTTTGCCACCGACGACGAGCAGACGGTGTTCGTTACCGGCAATAAAACGTTCGACGATCACGCTGCTGCCTTCATCAACGGCCACGCTGAAGGCGGTGCGGACTTCCTGCTCGGTGAGCATGTTGGTAAAGACACCGCGACCGTGGTTGCCATCAGAGGGTTTCACCACCACGGGCAGGCCGATATCCTGAGCGGCCTCCCAGGCTTCGTCTGCGGTTTCGACAACCTGGCCCTCGGGCACCGGCACACCGCAGGCCTTGAGCAGGCTCTTGGTCAGATCTTTGTCGCGTGAAATGGTTTCGGCAATGGCACTGGTCTGGTCGGTTTCGGCCGTCCAGATGCGGCGCTGTTTGGAACCGTAGCCCAGCTGCACCAGGTTGTTTTCGGCCAGGCGCATGGTGGGGATCTTGCGCTCCATGGCGGCATTGACGATGCTGCCGGTGCTCGGGCCGAGCAGGCGGTCTTCGGCCAGATCCTTGAGCTCTTCAACCGCAGCGGCCACATCGTAGGGTTTGTCTTCGATGGCGGCCATGATCAGGTCGCGGCCGGTTTCGATGGCCAGACGGGTGACCTCGTCGTGCAGGTTGTGAACGATGACCTTGTAGACGCTCCGGCGATCCGCTTCGCGTGCCCGGCCAAAGCCACCGGGTACGCCCGCCAGGCTCAGTAGCTCCAGCGTGACGTGTTCCATGATGTGGGCCGGCCAGGTGCCCTCGTGCAGACGACGCACAAAACCGCCGTATTCTTCGTAGCTGCAGCGGTGTTCCATCAGGCCGGGCAGCCAGGCGACCAGGCGGTCGGGCAGGCCGGGAATCTTGTCGGAGGGGAAATCCTCCAGATCACCGATATCGACCCATGCTTCCAGTACCGGGACGTATGTCCACATATTGGGACCGCGGATCGACTTGATGTCGATGATTTTTATGGATTTATGGCTCATCTGGCGTGTGGCAATCTCAAAGGCGCTCCGGGCACCATTGTAAACAGAAACCTGCGTGTAATAACGCACTGGCCCTCAATCGGATGACGTTTTGGGCACTTTCTTCGCCGGGGTGGTGCCAAGCCCCTGCGTCGCCTATAAATTCCCCCGCCGATGTCAGCCGGAACCGGTCCGGCGCGTTATAAAATCCACAGCAGAATACAAACAGATACGAACAGTGAATCCACACCCTGCCTTGGCCCCAACCACGCCAACGATAACGACCACAGCCATCCCCGGAGCAGCGGCCGGTGGCGTCAGCCTGATCCCGGAATTCTGGCAGCCCGCCGTGCAGGCTCATGTACCCACCGGGGAGGTGGTTCTGGCAACGATCGAGACGGATCTGGATGCCAGTCTGGCTTTTGCGCGCGGGCTGATTTGCCTCACCGATCGCACCCTTTACGCCCTATCTCCGGCCGGTGCATGGTCATCCTGGCCGCTGGCGCTGAACGCCCCCCAGCCGCTGGCGCTTAAGCTCAGCGACCATGCCGGGGTGGCCACGCTGGATCTGGTGGGTCCGGAGGGCCGACTGGCCTGTTGGCGTTTTACCCTGGCCCAGAACCCGTCGGCGCTGCGCCTGGTGCGGCAGTTCGATAGCCTGCGGCAGGATGTAATAGATCGACAGCGCATCGACGCCGGAGAGGCATTGTCGGCCAGGGAGGCCGCTGATGAGCAGCCTCTGTGCCCGAACTGCTGGACACCGCTGCCGCCCGATCAGGACGAATGCCCGGCCTGCTACAGCGAGAATCTGACCTCGCCGTCGACCTGGACCCTGCTGCGCCTGTGGCGCTTTGCCCGGCCGTATAAAAAAGAACTGCTGATCGGCTTTGTGCTGACGCTATTAGGTACCGCTGCCACCCTCGTGCCGCCGTACCTGACCATGCCGCTGATGGACAAGGTGCTGATTCCCTTCCAGAACGGCAAAAATATTCCCATTGGCCTGACGGTCATGCTGCTCGGCGGCTTATTGGTGAGCGCGCTGGTAGCCTGGGGGCTAGGCTGGGCCAAAACCTATATTCTGGCGCTGGTCAGCGAGCGCATCGGCGCCGATCTGCGTACGGCCACGTATGATCACCTGCTCAAGCTGTCGCTGGAGTACTTTGGCGGCAAGCGCACCGGCGATCTGATGGCCCGGATCGGCAACGAATCCGACCGCATCTGTGTTTTCCTCTCGCTCTACGCGCTGGATTTTGCCACCGACGTCATCATGATCCTGATGACGGCCGCTATTCTGGTGTCGATTGATCCGTGGCTGGCGCTGGTGACTCTGGCGCCGCTCCCCATGATCATGTGGCTGATCCACATCGTGCGCGACAAGCTTCGTTTCGGTTTCGAGAAGATCGACCGCATGTGGGCTGAAGTGACCAGCGTGTTGGCCGACACCATCCCCGGTATTCGCGTGGTTAAAGCCTTTGCCCAGGAGCAGCGTGAGTCCAATCGCTTCCGCACGGCCAATGCGCATAACCTGGCCATTAACGATCGGGTGAACAAAGTCTGGAGCATGTTCACACCCACGGTAACACTACTGACCGAAATCGGCCTGTTGATTCTGTGGGCCTTCGGTATCTGGCAGGTGGCGCATCACCACATTACGGTGGGTGTGCTTACCGCCTTCCTGGCCTATATCGGCCGCTTCTACACCCGCTTGGATTCGATGAGCCGCATCGTGTCGCACACGCAAAAGGCCGCCACCGGCGCCAAGCGCATCTTCGATATCCTGGATCATGTCTCGAGTGTGCCGGAGCCCATGAACCCGGTGCATATTGATCATGTGACCGGTCGCATCGACATCAACCGGGTCGGCTTCCGTTACGGCAACCGCGCCGTGCTGCGTGATGTCAGTCTCCATATCCAGCCGGGCGAAATGATCGGCCTGGTCGGTCATAGCGGGTCGGGTAAGAGTACGCTAGTCAACCTGATCTGCCGCTTCTACGATGCCAGCGAAGGCAGCATCAAGATCGACGGCATCGACATCCGGTCGATCCCGGTGTCGGAATACCGCCAGCATATTGGCCTGGTGCTACAGGAACCCTTCCTGTTCTTCGGCACCATTGCCGAGAACATTGCCTACGGCAAACCGAACGCCACCCGGGAAGAGATTGTTGCCGCCGCCCGTGCCGCTCATGCCCATGATTTCATCCTGCGTCTGCCGCATGGCTATGATTCGGTCGTCGGTGAGCGTGGTCAGGCCCTGTCGGGTGGTGAGCGTCAGCGCATTTCGATTGCCCGGGCACTGCTGATTAACCCGCAGATCCTGATCCTGGATGAAGCCACCTCATCCGTTGACAGCACGACTGAGAAGGAAATCCAGAAAGCACTGGATAACCTGGTCCAGGGCCGCACGACGATCGCCATTGCACACCGTCTTTCGACACTGCGTAAGGCAGACCGCCTGATCGTGCTGGATCGGGGGCAAATTATCGAGGAAGGGTCTCACGACGACCTGATGGTTCTGGATGGTACCTACCGCCGCATGGTGGAAACGCAAGCGCGGCAGGAGGCTGAAGACAAGGCCTCGGCCATGAGCGCCCTGGGAGGTCAGGCATGAGTCATGATCTGTTGAGCTTTCACCGCACCTACCGCCTGCGCAAAGATTCTTTCGGGAACCTCGATCTGGTCTGGTCTGATGGCGAAGTCGTCGAACGGGTTACGCCGGTCCGTGCTTTTCCGTTCTCGGATCCGGAGCATGGCTTTTCGCTGGTTGATTCAGAAAGCCATGAAGTGCTGTGGCTGGATTCGATCAACGATCTCAATACTGAGGATCGGGCTCTGGTCAATGACATCCTGGTCGCCCGCGAATTCATGCCTGTCATCACCCGTATCGACAGCGTCTCATCGTTTAACACGCCGAGTACCTGGCAGGTGGAGACCGAGCAGGGCAAAACCCAGCTGGTCCTCAAAGGTGAAGAGCATATCCGTCGCATTAACGGCATGGGTGGTAACAACCTGTTGATCTCCGATAACCACGGCATCCAGTTTCTGATCAAGGATGTGACACAGCTGGATAAGCATAGCCGCCGTTTGCTCGATCGTTTTCTCTAGTCAACAGCGTTTGTTGGGAGCGAAGATGAAGAACGCGTTAATCAGTCTGATAACTGTGTTCAGTATGGCCTTGGGCATAACGCCTGACGTAAGGGCGCAAGAGGTCTCTGCCGGCGTCCCCGCGATGGAGGCGAAGCAGGTGGCGCCTAACATCTACTACGTTGAAGGCCTCTCCGAGCTGGGGTCGTCCGCGAATCAGAACTTCATTTCGAATGCGGGTTTTGTCGTCACGCCGGCCGGCGTGGTGGTGATTGATGCGTTGGGATCGCCCGAGCTGGCCCGCCGGTTGATCGCGCAGATTCGCAAGGTGACGGATAAGCCGCTCAATACGGTGATCGTGACGCATTACCACGCCGACCATGTTTATGGGTTGCAGGTATTCAAGGATGCGGGCGCGCGTATCGTGGCGCATACTGCCTCGGGGGAGTACCTCAACTCGGAAACAGCACGGCTGCGTTTGGAGGCCTCGCGCCAGGATCTTTTTCCCTGGGTCGACGAGAACACAAAACTGGTGCCGCCTGATGCGCCGATCAACGGGGTGCAGAAGCTTGTCGTGGGCGGTGTAGATTTCGAGATTATCCCGGTGGGGCCGTCGCATACGCCGGATGATCTGGTGGTGTGGTTACCGCAATCCCGGGTGCTGTTTGCAGGGGATCTGGTCTTCCGTAACCGCATTCCCTTTGTAGGGCAGGCGGACAGCCGGCAGTGGATTGAATCGTTGAATACCTTGCTCAAGTTTCCGGCAAAGGTGCTGGTGCCCGGCCACGGCCCGGCATCGACCAACCCGAAACAGGATATGACGCTGACCCGCGATTACCTGGTGTATCTGCGCCAGACTATGGGTAAAGGTGCCGCCGATCTGGTGCCGTTCGACGAGGTCTACAAGAATACGGATTGGCGTCGCTTCGAGAAGGTGCCGCTGTTTCAGGCGGCCAACCGTATGAACGCCTACAACACCTATCTGCTGATGGAGCGGGAAGGGCAGTAAAGCCCAAATAAAAAGGGCTGCCGGTGAGGGCAGCCCTAGGTGTTGGTGGAGCCGGCGGGAATCGAACCCGCGTCCGAAAGTCCGCGACAAGCAGTTC
>JBFYKG010000025.1:0-18372 GCA_041311015.1 Rhodocyclaceae bacterium
TTGAAGTCGGTTACGGCAATCGAAAATCGGGCCAGCTTGTCATAGAGGGTCTTGGCAGGGATGCCCAGGATCTCGGCCGCATCGGCAACATGACCACTGGACAACCGTAACGCATGAACCAGAGCGTCGCGCTCTGCCCGCTCCAGCATCTGGTTCAAGGTCAACGGCACCTGACTATCGCTGACGATGGCGCCCTCGGCAAAAGGAAAACCGATCGCCACGCGCTCTGCGAAGTTTCGTAACTCGCGAATATTGCCAGGCCAGTCGTGCGATACCAAGTAGCGCAGCACTGCAGATGACGGGTCCGTGGCCGGCGAACCATATTTGTCCCGGAACTGATGCAGGTAGAAATTGAAGAGAAGCGGGATGTCATCACGGATCTCGCGCAGCGGCGGAAGATACAGATTGACGACATTCAGGCGGAAATAGAGATCACTCCGAAACTGGCCCTGGTCAGACAAGGTTTTCAGATCCGTTTTGGTCGCCGCAATGACCCGACATGACACCGGGATGGACTCATTGGCACCCAGCCGCTGGATTGTCCGGTCCTGGATCGTTCGCAGCAACTTGGCCTGGAGCGCCAGGGGCATCGATTCGATTTCATCCAGAAAGAGGGTCCCGTTTTTAGCAAATTCGAATTTGCCGATACGCCGTTTCAGCGCGCCGGTGAACGCACCGGCTTCGTGACCAAACAGCTCGCTCTCGAAAATGCTTTCCGGCAGCGCCGCGCAATTAATCGCCACAAAGGGGCCAGTACGACCGCTCTGATCGTGCAGCCGCTGTGCGACCACCTCTTTGCCGGTGCCTGTTTCGCCATTGATCAGAATATCAACACCGGTGGGCGCCAGCGCAGCAATCTGCTGGCGCAACACGGCCAATCGTTCTGATTGGCCAATCAGTGCGTAGGCGCCGGGCTTCTGCACTTGCGACAGCGCCGCCACCTGGCTGATGAGACGGGCCTTGTCCACCGCATTACGCACCGTCGTAATCAACCGGTCGGTACTAAAGGGTTTATCGATGAAGTCAAACGCCCCTTCCCGCATCGCGCCAACGGCCATGCCGATGTCGCCATGACCTGTCATGATGATGACGGGCACCTGCGGGTTCGCCGCCAGTACCTTGCGCATCAGGGTCAGCCCATCCTCATCGGGTAGATTGACATCGGTAACGACTACGTACGGGTACTCCGGACGATCTGCCGCAAAAAAGGGTTGTGCCGCGCCAAAGGCGCGTACCTCAAAGCCTTCCAGCATCAAGGACTGGGAACAGCCCGTCAGGATCGCCTCATCATCTTCGATCAGACAAACGGTTGCCCCGCCAGGAAGCCCCATACTCAGATTCATGCGTCGATATCCGGTTGTCGCAAATGCACGGTAAACACTAGTCCGCCTGTATCAAGGTTGGCACAGGTTATTGTGCCACCGACGGCATCCACTATAAACCGGGTAATGGCCAGACCCAGTCCGAGGCCCTGACCCGATGGTTTGGTCGTAAAGAACGGTTCGAAGATACTTTTCAACTGGGCTTCGGCAATCCCCGGCCCATTGTCCTGAACCTGCACCACCACTTCTTGACCTGCTGTGGCTGCCGAAATCCTGATACGCGCACCATCACGCCCACGCAGGGCATCAACCGCATTTGACAGCAGGTTGACAAAAACCTGCTCCAGCTTGCCCTGCGATCCGAGCACACGCTCATTGCCAATCCGGACATCCAGCGTAATGCCGGCCTTTTCGACAAAGGGCCCCATCACCAGCAAGGCATTTCTGATCACGGCGTCCAACGCCAGCGGTTCTATGGTGGTGGGGTCGTTCCGGTAGAGCGATTTAAGTTCGGAAAGAATGTTACCTGCACGAACCACCAGGGCATTGATGTTGTCGATGTTCTCGATCGCTACGTCAAGCCGGCCGGCATCCATCAGTTTTCGCGTATTGCCCGCATAGAGCTGGATCGCCGAGAGTGGCTGGCTCAGTTCGTGTGTAATCCCGGCTGCCATCTGCCCCAGCACGGCCATCTTGCCGGCCTGAACGGCCTCATCACGAGTCAGCCGCAGTACCGATTCGGCACGCTGCAAATCCGCTACCCGGTTCGTCAGTTCGATGGTGCGCTCGGCAATTTTGGCATCGATATCCGCATAGATCTGACGCTTTTCGAGTTGCGCGCGATGACGGTAGTACACACTCGACAGACTAATTAGCAGAAACCCCATACCAAATCCCGCCGCAAGAGCGCTGGCAAGGGCATAGTTATGAGATTCGCGCGTATCGCCAATCTGAGCAATATGCCAACCCCGATTACCCAGCGCAACCGATTGAATCAGGTAACGGTTACTGCCGAACAGACTGACCGCATCGGTTGCGTCCATCTGCACTGGTACACCTTTGTAGGCCAGTGGCGCTAACGCCTGCCCTGGAAACTGACGGGTCTGTGCAATACGTTCGGCCGCATCGGGCGCAAGGGATCGGGTTGTCTTGTACCGGTCTTCCGATACCGAAGAGAGGATCACAATCCCATCGTCATTGGTGACAATGGCTACATTTTTTGCCTCGGTCAGCGCCTGCTGGATATCGGTTAGGCCAATCTTGATCGTCACGACCCCCAGCAACCTGTTCTCCATGCGGATCGGATAGGCAATGTAATAACCGGGGCGCCCAGAGGCAATGCCAATACCGTAGAAATTACCCATCCCCCGGGCAACGGCCTCGGTAAAGTAGGGCCGGAAGGCGTAATTGTCACCGACATAGCTGTCGGGCTTGTTCCAGTTGCTGGAAACCAAGGTCAGGCCATGCTCATTCATGGCGTAGATGGTTTCTGTGCCAAGAATCTGGTTGATCTGCTCCAGGTAAAGATTCGCCTCGGCTAATACGGCGGTCCGGTTCGGTTGCAACAGCGCGTCTCGAATACGGCGGTCCTGGGCAATGACCAATGGGAGCTCGTCGTACTTCTGCAGTGTGGTGCTGATCGTCTGGCTCAGTGTTTCCAGGTGCCGGCGATTTCTTGATGCCTCGCGATCAATGTCGCTCGTGAACACGAGACGGTACGTGCCATAGCCGACCAACACACATACCACGACCACCCCCAAAAAAAGGTACCGTGATTTCTGTTGCAGCTTGGCAATAGCAGCGTGAAGCGTCATGGTTTGATGGCTTGTTAAAGAAGAAGACCCGGCTAGCGCCGGGTCTTCTATCCTGTGCGACCGGCTATCCGATCATGCCGATGGCTCGGGGCAGCCAGAGGCTAAGACCCGGCCAATAGGTTACAACGATCAGGAACACCAGCATGGTGAGCAGCCATGGCCAGACGGCAATGGTGAGCTCGGTAATACCCATCTTGGTGATCCCTGACGCCACATAGAGATTTAACCCCACAGGCGGGTGGCACATGCCCACCTCCATGTTCACCACCATCATGATGCCGAAGTGCACCGGATCGATGCCCAGCTTCATGGCGACCGGGAACAGAATCGGCGAGAAAATCAGTACGATCGACGAGGGCTCCATGAAGTTGCCGGCAACCAGCAGGATGATGTTGACGAAGAGCAGGAAGGTAATGACCCCCAGGCCCTTGTCCAGCAACCAGTCGGCCATAGCCTGCGGAATGTTTTCATGCGTCATCAGGAACGAGAACAGCACAGCGTTCGTAATGATGTAGAGCAACATTGCGCTCATATTGGCCGATGACAGCAGCACACGCGGCACATCCTTCAGGCCCATGTCCCGATAGACGAATACCGCAATGATGAAGGCATACACAGCACTAATCGCGGCCGCTTCAGTCGGCGTGAAAACCCCGGTATAGATACCGCCCATCACCACCACAATCAGCATCAGGCCCCAGATCGATTCCTTGAAGGACTTCATCCGCTGAACCACACTTGCCTTGGGCAGACGCGGGTAATCGTTCTTGCGCGCCAGATACCAGGTCGTCAGACCCAACATGGTGGCCAACATCAGGCCCGGGATCACGCCCGCCATGAACAGGGCACCGACCGAGGTGTTGGTCGACACCGAGTACATCACCATCACGATCGACGGCGGAATCAGAATCCCCAATGCGCCCGAGGTTGTGATGATGCCGGCCCCGAATCGATTCGGGAAACCCGCCTTCACCATCGCCGGCAACAGGATCGAGCCAATAGCCACCACCGTCGCCGGTGACGAACCCGATACCGCGGCAAACAGTGCGCAGGCAACCACCCCAGCTAAACCAAGTCCACCGTAGAAGTGCCCAACCATATCGGACGCAAAGCGAATCATCCGTTTCGCCACCCCGCCATGGGTCAAGAAGTTACCTGCCAGAATAAAGAACGGGATCGCCATGATCTCGAACTTCTCGATACCGGTGAACAACTTAAGCGCTACCGACTCCAAAGGAACTTGAGTCAGCGTGAACAGGAATGTCAGCACCGTTAAGCCCAGCGCAATGGAGATGGGCATGCCGGTCAGCATGAGTACCGTAAGGATGCCAAAGATGATCAAGGTACTCATTGGGCACCCCCTTCCTTCTTCTCGGAATCTTGATTTTTATCCAGCTCCTTGGGGTACAGGCCCTTGGTATTCTGGAACCAGGGTGTATCTTCCGGCTTACTGCCCGGACCGACCATCGGGTCCGATGCCGTATCGTCATCCAGACCTTCCACATGACCATGGTCAACATGGGGGAGCTCGCCGGTACGATTAAACGACACCAGCACCTGCAGGAAGCGGAAGCACATCAGACCCGATCCCAGCGGAATCGCCGAATAAACGATCCAGGTAGGCCATTCCAGATCTGGCGTGATCGGACCTTCGAACAGGTCACCGGTTTCCTTGCCCCAATAATGTAACCAGGCGTAGTGGAGCCCGTTTTCCATCACGAAATTGAAGCCCAGGTAACCGATGATCCCGGTGAACAATGCGCCCGCCAGCAGACCGAAGCTGATAAACCACTTACGTTTCTCGTCCGGCAGACGGTTGATCATCACATCAACCCCCACGTGGATACCGGTACGCACGCCATAGGCAGCACCGAACTTGGCCATCCACACGAACATGATGATGCACAGTTCCTGCGCCCAGGCCATGCTGAACGACAGCAACCAATCCTGTAGCCCGGAAATGTCCAGTCCTGTCAGATAACGGTGTATCACCGCCGCAAAAATGATGAGCGTCGCACCCCCCATCAGGAAGGTGATCAACCACTCCTCAAGCCGGTCGAGAAATTTCATATCAATCTCCAGAGCAACCGCCCCAAAGCCTCGGGGCGGTTGTGATCTTCAAGGGTTATCCCCTTACTTCTTTTTGCCCTTTGCAGGCGCGGCCAGTTCTGCATATACCTGTTGCAGCAGTTCCGGGCCGATACGGGGTGCCATTTCCTTATGAACCGGCAGCAGGGCTTTCTTGAAAGCTTCCCGTTCAGCAGGTGTCGGATAGTACACAGCTGTCTTGCCCGACTTCTTCACCTTCTCGAGATCCTGATCGTTCTGATGCTTGGCGATCCGGTTGGCAAAGTCTGTCGATTCCTTCATGGCTTTTTCCAGCGGCTCACGCACATCCGGCGGCAGGCCATCCCAGAACTTCTTGTTGACGATCACGGCATAACCCAAGTAACCGTGTTCGGTCATCGCCAGATGCTTCTGGACTTCGTACATCTTCTGGGTATACAGGTTGGAGATCGGGTTTTCGGTACCATCCACCACGCCGGTCTGCAGCGCCTGATAAACCTCGGAGAACGGCAACACCTGCGGCAATGCGCCGATTGCGCGCATCTGGGCTTCCAGAACCTTGGAAGACTGGATGCGCATCTTCTTGCCCTTCAGGTCGGTCGGCAGTTTGATCGGTGTATTGGCCGAGAACGATTTGAAACCGTTATCCCAGTAACCCAGACCACGAATGCCCTTGGGCTCGAGCTTTTTGAGGATGCTCTCGCCAATCGGGCCCTGGGTAATCTTGTGCAGCTGATCGTAGTTATCAAAGATGTACGGTAGATCGAACATCTCGAACTCTTTCACGCCCAGCGGACCAAACTTGGCCAGCGATGGTGCCAGCATCTGGACAGCGCCGAGCTGCAGGGCTTCCATTTCTTCCTTGTCCTTGTAGAGGGTGCTGTTGGCGTAAACCTCTACTTTGACCTTACCCTTGGTGTAGTCCTCGGCTTTTTTCTTGAAGTACTCGGCCGCCAATCCCTTCGGGGTATCGTTCGCCACCACGTGGCTGAACTTGATGACGATCGGCTGTTGTGCCACGGCCCAGGTCGAACAGGCCGCCAGCACGGACGCCACCAGCAGTTTCATCTTTCTCATTGCGATGCTCCTTTGGTTTGTCTTGCGCTTTATTATCGTAATGACGCACTTACGCGCACGGTCATTACACCATATTTAGCAATCGTCATGCCAACTTGGTCGAGCCAAAAATTCTGCGTTAACCAATTGTTTTTACGAGGCTTTAAAATGTGCAATTGCACATCTCTTTAAATGCGTTTCCGGAATTCCGGAATTCCCGTTTTTTGCTTCCGGATTTCCGGAAGAGTGCGGTCAGAGACGAACAGGATCATCCGGTTGCCAGATGATTTCACCCAATGAATACAATGCCGATGCCTGTGTGCCTTCAGCCCAACCTAGCCCAGCGGCCCAGCACAACGTATTACCGCGCCATAGGCCTGGCATCCTAGGACGTGCCCAGGGCGGCACGCCCTGAGCCCGGAGCAGCTCGCTGACCCGGTCATGACAACGCCCTACCGGCTGGAAGCGCTGCCCGTGCCCTAACGGTGCCACAGAGATCTCTTCCGCTTCGGGCGGAACATTTACCACCGTCAGCACGCCATCCGGCCAGGCTGTTGATCCGCAAAACAGCCGATACGCTGCGGGGCATGGTTGATCCATGCCCGTATCAATCCAGAGCTGATCACGCCAGAGATGAATACCCACCGAGCCCATGCGCACAAAAGCCTCGGAATCACCGGATGCGCCCATCAATTGTGCGGCAAAGGCTTCCAGACGACGCGCTGCGGGAATCTGGATGCCCGCCTGTTGGAGGGCTCGCCGGATGACATTACGCGCAACGGGCTCTGAAAGCTTCTGGAGTCGCGCGACCGAGAGCAGGCCCGCGCTATCCCGGCATGGTTGCGCATCAATTTCGGCAAGACGATCTAGCAACATGGCCTGCTCGGCCATATGGGCCGACGTGCGTGCCAGCACACGCACCGCCCCCGGAAATACTTCAGTGATCGCCGGCAGGATGCGATGACGCACAAAGTTTCGCCGGTAAGCCAGATTGTGATTGCTCTCGTCCTCGATCCAGCGCAACTGGTGGTCGACTGCCCAGGCCAGAATGCTGGCACGCGGCAGATCGATCAAGGGTCTGAGCAGATACTTCTGCCCCATGCTACGGCGATCGGGTACGCCGGCGAGCCCGGTGACGCCAGCACCACGAAACAGGTTCAACAAAAAGGTTTCGGCCCGATCATTCTGGTGGTGTGCCAGACAGAGGATATCGCCGGATGCTGCGGCAAAGGCGTGATAACGGGCTTCTCGCGCTGTCTGCTCCACGCCCTTGCCCGTCGGATCCGGCAAGCTGAGGCGCGTCACACTGCAGGGAATGTCCAGTCGAAAGCACAGCTGCTGGCAAAACGTTGCCCAGGCATCGGCGTTTGGTGACAAGCCATGATGCACATGGATTGCAGACAGACCAAATCCAAATTCGTTGCGAAGTTGCGCCAGCACATGCAACAGGACCACCGAGTCTAGTCCGCCGGAAAGCCCGACTAAAACGTGGGTGCTTGCGCCCAGATGTGGCGCCAGCCGTTCGCGGACTGCCGAGAGAATCAGATCGTGGCCGGTTGCCATACCGTCAACCGGCTCGGGCACAATCAGGCGGTGACGGTCTCGAATGCGCCGTAGGCCATGAGCCGGTCGATACGACGGCGAACGAGTGCATTGTGATCCAGACCATCCACACGCTTGAGCGCCTGTTCCAGTGCCTGCTTGAGGTTCCTGGCCATGCCCACGACATCACGATGCGCACCACCAGGGGTTTCTTCGACCACCTGATCGATCAGGCCAAGACCTTTCAGTCGGCCCGCCGTGATGCCCATGATCTCGGCCGCTTCCGAAGCTTTTTCTGCACTCTTCCACAGAATCGTGGCGCAGCCTTCCGGCGAAATGACCGAGTAGGTGGAATGTTGCAGCATGAGCACTTCATCGCCCACGGCAATCGCCAGCGCGCCACCGGAACCGCCCTCACCAATGACGGTGACGATGATCGGTGTTCTGAGTTCTGCCATGACCAGCAGGTTACGGCCAATCGCTTCGGACTGGCCCCGCTCTTCGGCGCCGATACCCGGGTAAGCGCCCGGTGTATCAACAAAAGTAAAGACCGGCAGACCGAATTTTTCGGCCAGCTTCATCAGGCGTAAGGCTTTGCGATAGCCTTCTGGACGAGGCATACCGAAGTTGCGGTAGATTTTTTCTTTGGTATCGCGGCCCTTCTGGTGCCCAATGACCACACAGGGTTCGCCATTCAGGCGCGCCAGACCACCAACGATGGCCGTGTCGTCGGCGAAGGCCCGATCCCCATGCAACTCGTGGAAATCGGTAAAGATGTTCTCGACGTAATCCAGCGTGTACGGGCGCTGTGGATGGCGTGCCACCTGGGCGCTCTGCCATGGGGTCAGCTTGGCATAAATATCGTGCGACAGCGTCCGGCTTTTTTCAGCCAGACGTTCAACTTCTTCGGAAATATCGACACCCGATTCCTCCTGCATGGCGCGGAGTTCATCGATCTTGTTTTCCAGTTCGGCGATCGGCTGCTCAAAGTCGAGAAACGTCGTTTTCATCGGCACATCATCCTGCATCGGGTTATGGGCAGTATTCTAACAGAGGCGGCCCGGACCCCATGGTGCATTGCAACCGGTCAATAGCTGACAACAACCGGATCCAGGCTGCGCCAGAGATACCAGGTCGCCACGGTACGCCAGGGCTGCCAGAGTTCACCGTGGGCTCGAAGTTCGCTCAACGACTGCTTCTCCCCGGCAAAGTAATGCTGCCAGACCGCCTTCTGCAAGCCGATGTCGTCAATCGGGTACACGTCGGGGCGCATCAGGTTGAAAATCAGGAACATTTCTGCCGTCCAGCGGCCAATGCCACGCACTGCCGTCAACTCGGCGATCACCGCCTCGTCGGTCATGCCGGGCCAATCCCGGGCATGGATGCGACCATGCACAAAGTGAGACGCCAGATCGTGGGCATATTCGGCCTTACGCTGGGAGAGACCACAGGCCCGTAACACGTCGATCTTCTGGGCATATACCGTTTCGGGAGAGAGCTTTGAGACCGCCGCACAGACCCGGCCCCAGACGCTATCAGCCGCTTTAACCGAGATCTGTTGCCCGACAATTGCACGAAACAGGGTCTGAAATGGATCCCCGCGGGAAAACAGGGTGGCTTCGGGATACGCACGGATCAGGCGGGCCATCACCGGATCCCGGCGGGACAATGCCCGCGTGGCTTTTGGCCAGTATTCCGGCATCGCACATTGGGTGACGATGTTGTCCGGCGGGATGGCCATGGGGGCTAGCGCTGTCCGTCGGCGACGTAGGGATTGTCGATGCGCTCGTCACCAAACGTCGACATCGGGCCATGGCCGGGCACAAAGCGCACATCGTCGCCGAGGGGAAATAGCTTGTTGCGTATGGAGCTGATCAGTTGCTGATGATTGCCCTTGGGGAAATCAGTCCGGCCGATCGACTGCTGGAACAGCACATCCCCGACCAGCGCCAGTCTGGTTGGCTCATGATAGAAGACCACATGACCGGGCGTATGACCCGGGCAATGAATGACGGATAGCGTTTCATCGGCTACCGTGACCGTGTCGCCGTCTTCCAGCCAGCGGTCTGGCACAAAGGATTCGACATGTGGAAACCCGAACTGTTTGGATTGGGCCGGCATCCCCTGGATCCAGAAATCATCTTCACGCTGCGGCCCTTCGATGGGGATATTCAACCGTCTCGCCAGGTCGGCCGCACCTCCGGCATGATCGATATGACCATGCGTGATCAGGATTTTTTCGAGCCGGATACCCCGCCGCTCGATTTCGGCAACTAGCCGGTCGATATCGCCGCCCGGATCTACCACCGCACCCCGCATGCTGGACTCATCCCATAGGAGGGTACAGTTCTGGGCAAAAGGTGTGACAGGCACAATGGCAAAATTAAGCGCAGGCATCTAAAGGTTTCCAAAGTCGATTAAACAGAGCGGCGAATCAGGGGAAACCGCGCGCCGCATGGCAGAATGTCGGTCCCGGATGTCCATTTTGCCACGATCATCATGCCAGAGACCCTTGTTCCCCATATCAGCTCCCCTTTCGCCTGGTCGGCGCTACTGATCTTTGTCAGCGCTGCGCTGGGGGCCGATTTTTTATCGCTCAAGCGGCAGGGTAATCGGGTCATCAGTTTCCGGGATGCCTTACACTGGTCCCTAGTATGGGTCGGACTGGCCCTGTTCTTCTGCGCCGGTCTCTGGTTGGCACTGGATCTGAGCGATGGTCGCGAATTTGCCAATCTGAAAGCCGGTGAGTTTCTCACCGGCTACCTGATCGAAAAATCGCTGTCGGTCGACAATCTGTTTGTTTTCCTGATGCTGTTCACGGCCTTCCAGGTGCCCCTGGCCCAGCAGAAGAAAGCCTTGATGATCGGCATCATTGCGGCGATTGTGCTCAGAATCATCCTGATTCTGGTTGGCGCCTGGCTGATTAGCCAGTTCAGTTGGGTGATGTACCTGTTCGGTCTGTTTCTGCTCTACACCGGTGCAAAGATGGTGATCGCCGATGAAGAGGAACCCGACCTGCAGAACAACCGCATGCTGAAGTGGATGCGTCGGCACCTCACGGTCAGCCACGAGTACCACGGCAGTGCCCTGGTGTTCATGAATGCCGGCGTCCGTACCTATACCCCGCTCTTTCTCGTCGTTGCGCTGATCGGGGTCACGGATGTGATGTTTGCGCTGGACTCAATCCCGGCCATTTTTGCCGTGACGACCGATCCCTACATTGTGATGAGCTCAAATATCTTTGCGGTACTGGGGCTGCGCGCCCTGTACTTTATGCTGGCCGGCATGGCGGAGCGCTTTCACCTGCTTAAATTCGGCCTGGCAGCCATTCTGGTCTTCATTGGCACCAAGATGCTCATTGTGGATTTCTACCACATCCCGGTCGGGGTCTCGCTATCGATCGTACTGGCTTTCCTGGTGGTGACCATGATCGCCAGTCTGCTGGTCAAACCTAAATCAGACGGCTGATCGCCTGCGCCATCGCGTTCTGAACCGATGGCAGTTCACCAAGGGGTGGCAGCAACCTGAACGCCACGCCGGGATATTCTTCCTGAAGCGCCTGCAACATGGCGGGAACCTCTTGGCGCAAATGGCCACCCTGCGCAATAAAAAACGGCAGGATATCAATCTGTAGATCCGGGCCGGTTAACTGCTGAGACAGCCCCGCCACGGCTTCCGCTAGCGTGGGCGTCATGAATTCCAGGAATGCAATGCTGATTGCCAGGTCAGGTGATGCCGACCGTAACTGCTGCGCAACTGCCTGAACCGGACGCGCCCATTCGGGATCGCGCGCACCGTGGGCAAACAGGATCAGGGCGCGTTGCGACATCGATCACCCCCGACTATTTGACACGCTGGAGATGCGGCCGGCCGCTAGGCTTTGCGGTGGCTGCCGGTTTGGCCTCGGACTGCGCTGGCACAGGTTCTACCGACTCTGCGGGGATTTCAGCCACCACCGAGGGCTCGTAGGCGAACTCCATACCGGCGCCATTCTCTCGCGCGAAAATGGCGGTCACCGCCCCCACGGGAAAAGCCAGGTCCCGCGATACCCCGCCAAATCGCGCGGAAAGCAGGATCCAGTCGTTACCGATATCCAGACTGCCCGTTGCCGACGGGCTGAGGTTTAGCGTCAGGGTGCCGTCCTGCACATAATCCAGCGGTACCTGGCACTGTTCGTCGACGAACAGCGTCAGGTACGGCGTCAAACCGGCATCGCAGCACCATGACCACAATGCCCGGATCAGGTAAGGCTTGCTGGACAGCACCGGAGCCGCCTTTACTTGCGCATGATCTTTTCTTGCGGGGTCATCGAATCAATGAACCCCTGACGGCTGAAAATACGCTCGGCATATTTGAACAGCGGCGCCGCCGACTTCGGCAGTGCGATTTCGTAATGATCCAAACGCCAGAGCAGTGGGGCAATCGCCACATCCAGCATCGAGAAATCATCACCGAGCAGATGTTTCTGCTTGGTAAAGATCGGTGCGATTTCAATCAAGCGATCACGGATTTCGGCACGGGCCTTGTCCATGGTCTTGAGCTTCCGCTCGATCGGATCGATGAAGGCAAAGATTTCCCGCTCCATCCCATTGAGCAGCTGGCGCGCCTGGGCACGCTGCACCGGATCCGGCGGCATCAGCTGCGGGTGCGGAAAGCGCTCATCAATGTATTCGTTGATGATGTTCGGTTCATACAGAATCAGATCACGCTCAACCAGAACCGGCACGCGGTTGTGTGGGTTCATGACCGCTAGGTCTTCTGCCTTGTTCAACAGGTCGATGTCATGGATCTCGAAGTCCATGCCCTTTTCGTACAGCACGATCCGGCAGCGGTGGCTGAACGGGCAAACGGTTCCCGAGTACAGATGCATCATGATCTAGATCCTCCAAAAAAGATCGGGATCGATAATCGACCCCGACCCTTTCAACGCCTTGCGGCGCTGCAATTCAAAACTTAGTGAATATCTTTCCAGTAGTTCTTCTTCAGGGCGTACGCAGCCACAAAAAGAACTGCCAGGAACAACAGAACGCCCATGCCGATAGCTTTACGGCTACCCGCACCCGGCTCACCCATCCAGACGATGAAGGCCGTCAGGTCAGCAACCTGCTTGTCGTACTGTTCCGGTGTCAGCTGACCCGGCTCTGCCAGCACCAGCTTCTTGTGCTCAACGCCCTTGTCATCCTTGCTAACTTCCAGCACCTGAATGCCTTGCAGCTGGTACAACACATGCGGCATACCCACGTTCGGGAAAACCACATTGTTCCAACCGGTCGGGCGCAGATCATCCTTATAGAAGCTGCGCAGATAGGTGTAGATCCAGTCTGCGCCGCTACCATCAGCCGATGCACGAGCGCGGGCTTCCAGCGTCAGATCCGGCGGTACCACCCCGAACCACTTCTTCTGCTCGTCCGGACGTGCAGCAACCTTCATCGTGTCACCGATCTTGTCACCGGTAAACATCAGGTTGTCCTTGATCTGCTGTTCGGTCAGGCCGATATCCAGCAGCTTTTCGTAACGGATGAACGAAGCCCCGTGACAGTTCTGACAGTAGTTGACGAACAACTTGGCGCCATTCTGGAGCGCGGCATTATTCCCCTGCAGGTCGGGCGCCTTGTCTAGGTGAACCGACTCACTGGCAAAGGCCAGCGCGGGAACCATCAGTACTGCAGCAATAAGATTTTTGATTTTCATGATTGCTTTCCCGTTAGCCGTTCACGCGCTCAGGCGGAATGGTGTATTTATCGATCTTCGAATACCAGGGCATGGCCAGGAAGAAGCCAAAGTAAATGACCGTGCACACCTGGGAGATCTTCTCGCCCCAGAATGACGGTGGTTGCGTGCCGAGGTAGCCAAGGATGAAGAAAGCGATCACGAACACCGTCAGCGCGGTCTTGAAGATCGGGCCACGATAGCGGATCGACTTGACCGGACTACGATCCAGCCACGGCAGGAAGGCGATGATCACGACCGATGCCCCCATACCGACCACACCCCAGAACTTGGCGTCGATGCCGAGGATCGGCCAGACGATGGCGCGGAGTACGGAGTAGAACGGGGTGAAGTACCAGACCGGCGCAATGTGCGGCGGTGTCTTCAGCGGATCTGCCTGGAAGAAGTTGTTGTACTCCAGGAAATAGCCGCCACCTTCTGGTGCGAAGAAGACCACGATCGAGAACACGAACAGGAAGGCGACGACGCCCACGATATCCTTCACCGTGTAATACGGGTGGAACGGGATACCGTCACGCGGGTTGCCCTTCTCGTCCAAGTTTTCCTTGATCTCGATACCGTCCGGGTTGTTCGAACCGACTTCATGCAGCGCCACCAGGTGAGCTGCCACCAGGCCGATCAGGATCAGCGGGACAGCAATCACATGCAACGAGAAGAAGCGGTTGAGCGTTGCATCACCCACCACGAAGTCACCACGGATCAGGGTCGACAGATCCGGACCGATCACCGGGATGGCACCGAACAGGTTAATAATGACCTGGGCGCCCCAGAACGACATCTGGCCCCACGGCAGCAGGTAGCCCATAAAGGCTTCCGCCATCAGGCACAGGAAGATCAGCGTACCGAACACCCACAGCAGCTCGCGCGGTTTGCGATAGGAACCGTAGAGCAGGCCCCGGAACATGTGCAGATAAACGACCACGAAGAAGGCGGAAGCGCCCGTTGAGTGCAGGTAACGGATCAGCCAGCCACCGGGCACATCACGCATGATGTATTCCACACTGGCGAAGGCGATGGGAATACCGCTTTCGTTCAGGTTGGCATCCGGCTTGTAGTTCATGACCAGGAAAATACCTGTCACGATCTGGATGACCAGCACCAGCAGCGCCAGCGAGCCAAAGAAGTACCAGAAGTTGAAGTTCTTCGGTGCGTAGTACTCGGTCAGGTGACCCTTGATGGTCGAGGTCAGCGGGAAACGTGCATCAATCCACTCGAGGACATTGCCGCCCACGCTACCGTCAGACTTGTACTTTTCGAAATGCTTGTTGCTGGCCATCGTCAGGCTCCTTTGCTTTCGCCGATGATCAGGCGCGTATCGCTCAGATAGGCGTGCGGCGGGATCTCGAGGTTGGTCGGCGCAGGCTTGTCCTTGAAGACACGGCCAGCCAGATCAAAGGTCGAACCGTGGCAGGGGCACAGGAAACCACCCAGCCAGTCACCGGGCATACCTTGCGATGCGCCAGCGGCAAACTTGGAGGACGGCGAGCAACCCAGGTGGGTACAGATACCAATCGCCACCCAGATCTTGTCTTTGATTGAGCGATGTTCGTTCTTGCAATACTCGGGCTGCATGGGCTTGTCCGAGTTGGGATCGGCCACGGCCTCATTCAGCTTGGGCAGCGTGGCCATCATGTCGTCGTTACGATTCAGGATCCAGACTGGCTTACCGCGCCATTCCACCACCATCATCTGACCCGGTTCCAGTTTGCTGATGTCGGCTTCTACCGGCGCACCTGCTGCACGAGCACGTGCAGAAGGCAGCAAGCTGCTCACAAATGGAATGACGGCAGCTACCGCGCCCACACCCCCAATCGCTGCGGTCGTTACCAACAACCGGCGGCGGCTAGGATCTACTTTCTGCTCAATGCTCATGGATTTGTCCCCAGAGTGTTCAGACTTAATTAATTTTTAAGATTATACGCAAAGAAAATTCAGGATTCCACCCGTCGGCGCTCCCGAAGCGCCTGAGCCAGCGTGCCGCTGTCGACAAACTCCAGCTCACCCCCGACAGGTACCCCTCGGGCGATCCGGGAGACCTTTAGCCCTTGTTTTTTAAGCATTTCGCTCACAAAGTGGGCTGTTGCCTCCCCTTCGTTGGTGAAATTGGTCGCCAGAATCACCTCCCGGACGATGCCATCGCTGGCGCGAGCCACCAGTTGGTCCAGGCGTAGATTCCGTGGCCCCAACCCATCGAGCGGGGAAATACGGCCCATCAGCACAAAATACAGGCCGTTGTAGGCCTGAGTCTGCTCGATCATGTTCAGATCGACCGGGGTCTCGACCACACAGAGTACGGCAGCATCCCGCCGATCGGACTGGCAGCGTTCGCACACGGTTGTTTCCGTGTAGGTATTGCATCGCTCGCAGTGCTGGATCCGCTTGATGGCCGAGTCCAGCGAAAATGCGAGCCGTGTGGCACCCTCCCGGTCATGCTGCAACAGATGATAGGCCATCCGTTGCGCCGACTTGGGGCCGACGCCTGGCAGGCAGCGCAGCGCCTCGATCAGGCTTTCGAGTGTTGCCGACACAGGACGGATCAGAATGGCAGCTTGAAGCCCGGCGGCAGATTCAGCCCGGCTGTAAAGCCTGACATCTTGCTCTGCGAGGTTTCTTCAACGCGACGCACGGCATCATTGACTGCGGCGGCAACCAGATCTTCGAGCATTTCACGGTCATCCATGGCGGCCGGGTCGATGGTGATACGGCGCACAGCATGCGCGCAGGTCATCACGACCTTGACGATGCCCGAACCGGCCTGGCCTTCCACTTCCACGGTAGCCAGCTCTTCCTGCGCCTTCTTCATCCGGTCCTGCATCTGCTGGGCCTGCTTCATCAGGTTACCCAGACCGCCCATTCCACCCATACCACGCATCATCACACTCCCTGTGTACACCGAACTCCGGTTTAGCCCGCCAGCGGACGGATCGAACCATCGATCAGTTTTGCATCAAAAACATCAATCAGTTCCTGCACCAGCGGATCACTCTCGATCGCTGCCACAGCATTATTCATACGCTCTTCAGCGGCTTCTTTTTTTAGAACGGCCGCGGTCACACCGACCTCCGCCACCACATCAAAACGAACCCGGATGGGCATGCCCATCTTTTCAGTAAGCGCCTGGGCAAGCCGCTGCTCGGAGGCCGGCATCAGCAGCTGACGGTGCGTGGCCGGTAAATTGAGAACGACCTCACCATCCCCGAGTGAACGACAGGCGCTATGCTGGGCCAACTCTCTTGCCATCCCCTTGAGACCCAGTTCGTCGACCAGTTGTGGCCAATTTTCTGGATTAAAGGCCTGGGCGACAGATCCTGTGGGCACGGTCGGGGCTGCAACCGGAGCAGCATTTTCAGCAGCGGTTGCCACTGGCACAACCACATCCGGTTGTGCGCTCACGACGCTGGCCGGGGTGGGGGTGGGCGTGGCGGCAGAACCCGATTTGGCTGAGGCGCTTGATGTAACCGGCATGGGTTGGGCTATTGCACCATGCCCCGGATGAACGGTTAAAAGTCGCAGCATGGCCATCAAAAACCCATGCGCCGGATCAGGCGCCAGGCGCAGATCGGCGCGGGCACGCGTTGCAACCTGATAGATCAGCTGGGCAAAGGGACGTGAACACTGGCCGGCCAGCTGCCTTAACTGTTGGGCATCGTCTTCCGCCAAGGAAGAAAACTCCTGGGCGCCATCGGCGGCATCAAATTGCATCAGCTGCAACGCCACCGCCAGCCGGGCAAGGTCATCCAATGCCGACTCGAAGGAGAGTGCAGCGCTGGCCATCTGATGGGTCTGTTCACGAACCGCATTGACGTCCCCGCTCACCAGGGCAGTCAGCATCGACAGCATACGGGACAGGTTGGACGTGCCGAGCATCTGCCCCACTTGATCGACCTGGACAGTACCGGCACCATGTGCAATGGCCTGATCGAGTAGTGACAGGGCGTCGCGTACGCTACCGCCTGCGGCGCGGGCAATAAGCTCTAGTGCTTTGGCATCTGCAGGAATGTTTTCTCCGGCCAGCACCGTGGCCAGATGGGTCGAGAGTTGTTGTGGCGACACCTGCCGCAGGTTGAACTGCAGACAACGCGACAACACCGTCACCAGAATCTTTTGTGGATCGGTGGTTGCGAGGATGAACTTCACGTGCGCTGGCGGTTCCTCCAGCGTCTTCAGCATCGCGTTGAATGCATGCGCCGTCAGCTGATGCACTTCGTCGATCATGTAAACCTTGTATCGACCGACGCTGGGCAGGAAGGTCGCCTGCTCTAGCAGTTGCACCATCTCATCGACACCGCGGTTCGAGGCAGCATCCATCTCGATGTAATCAACAAAGCGGCCTGCGTCGATCTGCTGGCATGCCGAACAGACGCCACAGGGCGTTGAAGACACGCCCTGCTCGCAGTTCAGCGCCTTGGCGAGAATCCGGGCAATCGTTGTTTTACCAACGCCGCGGGTACCGGTCAGCAGATAGGCATGGTGCAGCCGATTGGCATCCAGCGCATGGGTTAATGCACGGACAACGGCATCCTGCCCCACCAGGGAATCAAATGTTTTCGGACGCCACTTGCGCGCGAGGACCTGGTAGCTCATGAATAGGATGCCGGGAAATAAGGGTGGCGAGCCCGACCCCCGGCACTTGCCTCAGTCGCTGTGGCTGCTTCCTTCCGGACCTGACCCGATTCACGACCTAACAATGCGAGGAGACCCGCCACGCAATATTCTACCAGCGCAAACAGAAGCGTTGATGCACAGACTTGGGTTTTTAGCCGGTGATGGCGACGTTGAAATCCACCCGCGCAAATTAAAAAACCCACCCTAATTTCTTAGGATGGGTTTTTTGTATGGGG
>JBFYKG010000026.1:0-18321 GCA_041311015.1 Rhodocyclaceae bacterium
AGGTGCCAGTCACGGATGTGATCGATTGCAGCGTTAGCAGCCGAAGCAGCCGACGACAGGCCGCGCGCATCGATAATGGCAGCGCCGCGCTTACCAACGGTTGGCAGGAACACATCGTTGTTCCATGCGGCGTCGTTGATCAGGTCTTTAACGCTGTCGCCGTTCGACGTACAGAAACGGTAGTCGGCGTACATCGATGGCGAGTGGTTGCCCCAAACGACCAGCTTCTTCAGCGAAGAAACAGGACGGCCGGTCTTCTGAGCCAGTTGGGTCAGTGCGCGGTTATGGTCCAGACGCAGCATGCCGTGGTAGTTATTCGGATTCGTACGGCCAACCTTACGGGCAGCGGCACCGGCGATCAGTGCATTGGTGTTGCATGGGTTGCCAACAACCAGAACCTTGACGTCTTCCTTGGCGTTCTTGGCAATCGCTTCGCCCTGAACGGTGAAGATGGCGCCGTTAGCTTGCAGCAGGTCAGCACGTTCCATGCCTGGGCCACGTGGACGGGCGCCCACCAGCAGGCAAACGTCTGCATCTTTGAACGCAACGTTTGGATCGTCAGTAGCAACCATGCCAGCCAGCAGTGGGAAGGCGCAGTCGTCCAGCTCCATCATCACGCCTTGAACAGCCTTCTGGGCTTGTGGCAGGTCGAGCAGTTGAAGAATGACGGGCTGATCTTTGCCGAGCATTTCGCCGGAAGCAATACGGAACAGCAGGCTATAACCGATCTGACCAGCGGCGCCGGTGACGGCGACGCGCATAGGCGCTTTGGACATGGAGAACTCCTCGAAATTTTTTTGAAGTTTGGATGAAACTGTTCGATGTTATTAGTGAGGCACGATGCTGTCAATGCGCTCCGCGTCAAATAGGTTGTCGGGCCAGACCTGCGGCGGATGCACCAAAACTGTGATGAAATAGCGTTATGTCTTTACGCACACCTGTTTCTGCGCCGGTCCCGGCGTTTCGCCCACTGTACCGCCAGATTCAAGACCTGATCGTTCAGGCGTTGGCCGATCGGGAGTGGCAGCCCGGCGAAATGATTCCCAGCGAGATGGAGCTGGCCGCCCGTTTCGAGGTGAGCCAGGGCACCGTTCGCCGCGCCATCGACGAGCTGGCGGCCGAGCACCTGTTGGTTCGGCGGCAGGGGAAGGGCACCTTTGTTGCCACCCATGCTGACCCCCGTGCCTTCTTCCGTTTTCTACGCCTCATCCCGGACGACGGCACGGTGCCACGTTCCCGCAGCGAACCCTTGGATTGCCAGACACTCCGGGCAGGGCAGGAGGTGGCGCGAGCCTTGTCGATCAATCATGGCGATCCGGTGCTGCAGTTGCGCCGGATTCTGCGTTTTGACGGCAAGCCGGTGGTGGTTGACGAGATCTATCTGCCGGCCGACCTGTTTCCTGACCTCACGCTTGACCAGCTGCGCGCTTCCGACCGGTCGCTCTACACACTCTTCGAATCCCTGTTCGGGGTCCGCATGGTGCGTGCCGAAGAGAAAATCCGGGCGGTCGCTGCCGATCCGGCGGCTGCCGAGTTGTTTGGTATTGCGCCGGGCACGCCGCTGCTTAGCGTCGAGCGGACGGCCTATACCTATGGTAATCGTCCGGCAGAATGGCGCCGCGGTCTGTATGCCACCCTGAATCATCATTATTTCAATGAGTTGGGTTGAAACGATTCATCACTCGTGAAAGCGATGGGCGCCGGTGCTGCGCCGCCACATTGCGGCGGATGAAAAAAACCTGATGAAAAGCGGGGTTGGGGGGATTCCATCCCGTTCTGCTTCGGCTACAATCGCAGACTCCGGGTTGTCTCGATAGAAGGAAAACACATGACAGAGTTAGCCATCAAAAAGAAGCAGCGTCCCAAAAATCTGGACCTGTCTACGATCCGCCTGCCCCTGCCAGGTAAGGTTTCCATCCTGCACCGAGTCAGTGGCGTGGGCATTTTCCTGTGTCTGCCGCTGATTCTGGCGTTGTTCCAGTGGAGCCTGAGCGACGAGGGTTTTGCCTCGGTTCAGGCCGTGGTGAACAACCCGATCGGCAAGCTGGTGCTGCTGGGCCTGATCTGGGCCTACATGCATCACTTCTGCGCCGGTATCCGTTTTCTGCTGCTTGACTGGCACATCGGCATCGATCTGCCGGCGGCCCGTAAGTCGGCTGGTCTGGTCTTGATCGTCAGCCTGTCGCTGACCGCTATTATTGGGGGGTGCCTGCTGTGGTAATGAAACGTAACGTTGTCGGGGCCCACTACGGCCTCACCACCTGGATTGCCCAGCGCGCTACGGCCGTGCTGATGGCGGTGTACACGGTGATTTTCCTGGTGGCCGTGCTGGCCGTTCAACCCGGTACCGTGGACGCCTGGCGTGGCATCTTCGCCAATGGCTTCATGAAGTTCGTCACCTTCCTGTTCTTCCTGAGCCTTTTCTACCACGCATGGATCGGTATCCGTGACCTGTGGATGGACTACATCAAGCCGACCGGCCTGCGCCTGTCGCTGCATGTCCTGACTATCGCCGTTCTGATCGGTTATGCCGGTTGGGCCAGCAAGATTCTGTGGAGCCTGTAAAGATGAGCATCCCTGTTCATAAGTATGATGTTGTAATCGTTGGCGCCGGTGGTTCGGGCCTGCGTGCCGCCCTTCAGGTGGCCGAAGCCGGTCTGAAGACCGCCGTCCTGACCAAGGTGTTCCCGACCCGTTCGCACACCGTCGCCGCCCAGGGTGGCGTCGCAGCCCCGCTGGGCAACGTGAACGAAGACCACTGGATGTGGCACATGTACGACACCGTCAAGGGGTCGGACTGGCTGGGTGACCAGGACGCCATCGAATTCATGGTGCGTAAGGCCACCGAGTGTGTCGTCGAGCTTGAACACTACGGTATGCCGTTCGACCGTCTGGACAACGGCAAGATCTACCAGCGTCCGTTTGGCGGTCACTCGCAGAACTTCGGCGAAAAGCCGGTCAACCGTTCATGTGCCGCGGCCGACCGTACTGGTCACGCCATGCTGCACGCCATGTATCAGCGTAACGTTCGTGCCAACACCCAGTTCTTCGTGGAGTGGATGGCGCTGGATCTGATCCGTGATGACACCGGTGCCGTTGTTGGCGTCACCGCGCTGGACATGGAAACCGGTGAAGTCTCGATCTTCCACGCCCGTGCTGTCATCTTCGCAACGGGCGGTGCTGGCCGTATCTTCGCCTCGTCGACCAATGCCTTCATCAATACCGGCGACGGTCTGGGTATGGCGGTTCGCGCCGGTATCCCGCTCGAAGACATGGAGTTCTGGCAGTTCCACCCGACCGGCGTTGCCGGCGCCGGTGTGCTGATTACCGAAGGCGTGCGCGGCGAGGGCGGTATCCTCCGCAACGCCGATGGCGAGCGCTTCATGGAACGTTATGCCCCGAACCTCAAGGATCTGGCTTCGCGTGACGTTGTCTCGCGCGCCATGGCCACCGAAATCAAGGAAGGTCGTGGTTGCGGTCCGAACAAGGACTATGTCCTGCTCGACATCACCCACCTGCCGCCCGAGACCATCATGAAGCGTCTGCCGGGTATCCGTGAAATCGCCATCGAGTTCGCCGGTGTGGATCCGATCCAGACCCCGATCCCGGTCGTGCCGACCTGTCACTACCAGATGGGCGGTATTCCGACCAACTACCGTGGCGAAGTCGTTGTGCCGCAAAACGGCGACGCCAGTGTCCCGGTTCAGGGTTTCTACGCTGCCGGTGAGTGTGCCTGTGCCTCGGTGCACGGCGCCAACCGTCTGGGCACCAACTCGCTGCTTGACCTGCTGGTCTTCGGCAAGTCGGCTGGTGAGTCGGTCGTCGAAGCTATCAAGGACGGCAAGCTGCCGATGCATCCGCTGCCGGAAAACGCCGGTGCCGCCTCGCTGGCTCGTATCGGCCGTATTGACTCGGCCACCTCGGGTGAAAGCATGCACGAAGTTCGCGCCGCCATGCAGCGTGTGATGCAGGGTCATGCCGGTGTGTTCCGTTTCGGCGAAGACATGAAGAAGGGCGTCAGAGAGATTCTCGAAGTCGCCGATCGCGTCAAGAACGTGGCCACCAAGGACAAGTCCAAGGTCTTCAACATGGCTCGTGTCGAAGCGCTCGAGCTCGAGAACCTGATCGAAGTTGCCAAGGCCACCATGATTTCTGCCGAAAACCGCAAGGAATCACGTGGTGCTCACGTTCGTGACGATGCGCCGGATACCCCGGCCAATCCGAACGGCCGTGACGATGCCAACTGGCTCAAGCACACCCTGTGGTTTGGCAGTGACAACCACATCGAATATAAGCCCGTACAGCTGAAGCCGCTGACCGCACCGACGGTCGAGCTGAAGACGCGTACCTACTAATCCGGAGGAAATCGAACATGACCATGCGTACCGTTCATTTCAAGGTGTACCGCTACGATCCGGATAAGGATGATGCGCCGTACATGCAGGACATCTCGGTGGAGCTCGAAGCCAGCGACAAGAAGCTGCTCGATGCCCTCGTCAAGCTGAAGGCCAAGGACGATCTAATCTCCTTCCGCCGCTCGTGTCGTGAAGGCGTTTGTGGCTCTGATGCCATGAACATCAACGGCAAGAATGGTCTGGCCTGTCTGACCGACGTTGACAGCCTCAAGCAGCCGATCGTGCTGCGTCCGCTGCCGGGTCTGCCGGTCATTCGCGACCTGATCGTCGATATGACCCAGTTCTTCAAGCAGTACCACTCGATCAAGCCGTACCTGATCAACAACGATCCGGCCCCGGAGCGCGAGCGTCTGCAATCGCCGGAAGACCGCGAAGAGCTAAACGGTCTGTACGAGTGCATCCTGTGCGCCTGCTGCTCGACTTCGTGCCCGTCATTCTGGTGGAATCCGGACAAGTTCGTTGGCCCGGCCGGCCTGCTGGCGGCCTACCGCTTTATCGCCGATACACGCGATCAGGCCACCAACGAGCGTCTGGACAACCTGGACGATCCGTACCGCCTGTTCCGTTGCCACACCATCATGAACTGCGTCGATGTCTGTCCGAAGGGTCTGAACCCCACCAAGGCCATCGGCAAGATCAAGGACATGATGGTTCGTCGCGCCGTCTAAGGCCGGCGGGCATCAATCCAGACAAGGCCGGGGATGGAACAGCACGAGCTCAACAAACTGCGCTGGCACTGCACGCGCCGCGCGCTGCTCGAGCTGGATATCACCCTCGGCCGTTTTCTGGATGACGGGTTTAACAAACTCAACGACTCACAGGTAAAAACCTTCGTCGACCTGGTGGCCATGGAAGATCATGACCTCTGGGCGTTGATCAGCGGTAAGGTCGACGCCGGGAATCCAGCGGACGCTGAGGTGATTGCCGCGATTCGTAAGCATTGAGTAAGTCTCGCCGGTTACGTTTGACAAGTTAGCCAGACGTACCGTCACCACAGAATTACAAGCTGTATCGACCATTGGGCATCATTGTCAAACACCTCATTTTTTGGGAAGAAGCAAATGAGCGAACGTAAAGCCACACTCCAGATCACCGGTCAGGAAGCCGTTGAATTTCCGATTATGGTCGGTACGCATGGTCAGGATGTCATCGACATCCGTAGCCTGGGCGGCAAGACCGGTCTGTTTACCTACGACTCGGGTTTCCTGTCGACCGCCAGCTGCCAGTCGAAAGTGACCTTTATCGATGGCGACATCGGCGAACTGCTGTATCGCGGTTACCCCATCGAACAACTGGCCGAACAGTGCAACTTCATGGAAGTTGCCTACCTGCTCAAGAATGGCGAACTGCCGAACAAGAAGCAGAAGGATGCCTTCGAAAACGACATCAAGCTGCACACCATGGTGCACGACCAGATCAGCCGTTTCTACAATGGCTTCCGTCGTGATGCACACCCGATGGCAATAATGGTTGGCGTGGTGGGTGCCCTGTCGGCGTTCTATCACCACGGTGAAGATTATTCGAAGCCGGAAGTCCGCAGCATTGCCTTCAATCGTATCGTTGCCAAGATGCCGACCATCGTCGCCATGGCTTACAAGTACTCGATCGGTCAGCCGTTCATGTACCCGCGCAACGACCTGGGCTACACCGCCAACTTCATGCAGATGATGTTCGGCACCCCGTGCGAAGAGTACAAGCCGAATCCGGTGCTGGTCCGTGCGCTGGACATCATTTTCACGCTGCATGCCGACCACGAGCAGAATGCATCGACCTCGACCGTCCGTCTGGCCGGTTCGTCGGGCGCCAATCCGTTCGCCACCATGGCCGCTGGTATCGCCTGTCTGTGGGGCCCGGCACACGGTGGCGCCAACGAGGCCTGCCTGAACATGCTGGAGCAGATCGGCGACGTCTCGCGCGTGCCGGAATACATTGCCCGCGCCAAGGACAAGAACGACAGCTTCAAGCTGATGGGCTTCGGTCACCGCGTCTACAAGAACTTCGATCCGCGCGCCAAGCTGATGCGTAAGGTCTGCTACGACGTGCTCAAAGAACTGGGTCTGGAAAACGACCGTCTGTTCAAGCTGGCCATGGAGCTGGAAAAGATCGCTCTGGAAGATCCGTACTTTGTCGAGAAGAAGCTCTACCCGAACGTCGACTTCTACTCGGGCATCGTGCAGAAGGCCCTGGGCATTCCGACCGACATGTTCACCTGTATCTTCGCCCTGGCCCGTACGGTGGGTTGGATGACGCAGTGGGAAGAGATGATCACCGATCCGGAATACAAGATCGGCCGTCCGCGTCAGCTGTACACCGGCGCCGCCCGTCGCGACGTGGCACCGATCGAGAAGCGCGCCTAAGCGCGGACCGATCTGGTTGCGGAAGGGGCGGCCTGGCCGCCCTTTTCCACAACAGGGGGCTTGTGCACCTGCAACATGCCGCCAGAATTTCTAGAGGTTGCGTAGTCAACACACCAGGGGACGGGAATCACGAATTCCCCAAAATATAACGATCAACCGAATACGGTGACCAAGATGATGAAGGAACAATTCGAGAATTCTTACCTGTTCGGCGGTAACGCGCCGTTCGTGGAAGAACTGTATGAAGCCTGGCTGGAAAATGCCAACGATGTGCCGGAGTCCTGGCAGCGTTACTTCGAAGACCTCGCCCGCCAGCCGGGTGCCGCACCGCGTGATGTGGCCCATGCGCCGGTCGTGGCCGCTTTCGAAGCAGCCGGCCGCAACGGGTTCCGCCCAACGGCCTCGGGTTCGGGTGGCGACGTACAGAAGAATCTCGCCGTCGAAAACCTCATCAATGCCTACCGTTTCAATGGTCACGAGCGTGCCGAGCTCGATCCGCTCAAGCGCGATCTGCGTCCGCCGGTCGCCGACCTGGATCCGAAGACCTATGGCCTGACCGATGCCGACATGTCGCGCAGTTTTGACACCGGCGACTTCAAGGTCGGTTCGGGTCAGACGGCACCGCTCAACCAGATTATCGATGCCCTGAAGCAGACCTACTGCCACCATATCGGTGTCGAATACATGTACATGACCTCGACGGTCGAGAAGAAGTGGCTGCAAGCCCGTATCGAACCGAACCGGGGACAGGCCGCCTACTCGGCCGAAGAGAAGAAGCGTTTCCTCGAGCGTCTGACCGCCGCAGAAACGCTGGAGCGTTATCTGCACACCCGTTACGTTGGCCAGAAGCGTTTCTCGCTGGAAGGCGGCGAATCGCTCATTCTGTCGATGGATGAAATGATCCGTGTTGCCGGCGGTATGGGTGCCAAGGAAATCGTTATCGGCATGGCCCACCGCGGTCGTCTGAACGTCCTGGTCAATACGCTGGGCAAGAAGCCGTCGATGCTGTTCGATGAATTCGAAGGCAAGAAGAAGGTCGATCTGGGCTCGGGTGACGTCAAGTACCACATGGGTTATTCGTCCGACGTGTCCACCCCGGGAGGCCCGGTTCACCTGACACTGGCCTTTAACCCGTCTCACCTGGAAATCGTTAACCCGGTGGTCGAGGGCTCGGTGTTCGCGCGTCAGTTCCGCATCGGTGCAGATGGCAAGAAAGAAATCATTCCGGTGCTGATCCACGGTGACGCCGCCGTCATCGGTCAGGGTTGTAACCAGGAAATGCTCAACTTCGCGCAGACTCGCGGCTACGGCACGGGCGGCACGATCCACATCGTGGTCAACAACCAGATCGGTTTCACCACCTCCGATCCGCGTGACTATCGTTCGGGCTACTACTGTACCGACATTTTCAAGATGTCGGACTCGCCGATCTTCCACGTCAACGGTGACGATGCCGAAGCTGTGGCACTGGTCACGCGTCTGGCCGTCGAATACCGTCAGACTTTCAAGAAAGACGTCGTCATCGACATCTTCTGCTTCCGCAAGCTCGGCCACAACGAGCAGGATGAGCCGATGGTTACCCAGCCGCTCATGTACAAGAAGGTGCAGGCGCACCCCGGTACCCGGAAGCTGTATGCGGATCAACTGGTAGCGGCTGGTGTCATGCCGGCCGATGGCCCGGACGGCATCATCAAAGACTACCGTGCCTGCCTTGATAAGGGCGAGCTGCTGGTCAACCCGGTGATTTCGGACTACAAGCGTAAGACCGCTCAGGACTGGCGCCCGTTCATGACCAAGCAATACATCGAAACGGTCAACACCAAGGTGCCGGCCAAGGAACTGAAGCGACTCGGCCTCAAGATCGCCGAAGTGCCCGAGGGTTTCACGCCGCATTCGCGTGTCAAGAAGATTCTCGAAGACCGTAAGGCCATGGCCGAAGGCAAACTGCCGGTGGACTGGGGTATGGGTGAAAACCTTGCCTACGCGACCTTGCTGGCCGAAGGCTACGGTATCCGTATCTCCGGTGAAGACGTTGGTCGCGGTACGTTCTTCCACCGCCATGCCACCGTTCACGACCAGAATCGTGAAAGCTGGGATCAGGGCAGCTATCAACCGCTGGCCCACCTGCAGAAAGACCAGGGCCCGTTCCAGTGTTACGAGTCGGTCCTGTCGGAAGAGTCGGTGCTGGCCTTCGAATACGGTTACGCCACGGCCGAGCCGAATCAGCTCGTCGTCTGGGAAGCCCAGTTCGGTGACTTCGTCAACGGTGCCCAGGTGGTGGTGGACCAGTTCATCGCTTCCGGGGAAACCAAGTGGGGTCGTGGTTGTGGTCTGGTCATGCTGCTGCCGCACGGCTACGAAGGTCAGGGTCCGGAGCACTCGTCGGCACGCCCCGAGCGCTTTATCCAGCTCTGCGCCGAAATGAATATGGAAGTCTGTGTCCCATCCAGCGCCAGCCAGATCTATCATGTGCTGCGTCGTCAGATGGTCCGTAAACAGCGTAAGCCGCTGGTCATCTTCTCGCCGAAGTCGCTGCTCCGTAACAAGGATGCCAGCTGCTCGCTCGACGATCTGGCCAAGGGCGAGTTCCAGCGTGTGATCGGTGAAGTAGACAACCTCAACCCGGCCAAGGTGACCCGCGTCATCCTGTGTTCGGGCAAGGTTTACTACGAACTGCTCAACGCCCGCCGTGAACAGAAACTGGATCACATCGCCATCATCCGCATCGAACAGCTCTATCCGTTCCCGGAAGAGTCGTTCAAGGCAGAGCTGGCGAAGTTTCCGAAAGCCACCGAAATTGTCTGGTGTCAGGAAGAGCCGCGTAACCAGGGTTTCTGGTACTGGTTCGCTTCCCGTCAGCACCTGGCCCGCTCGGTGGGTCCGAAGCAAAGCCTGCTCCTTGTATCCCGTCCGGCAGCCGCATCGCCAGCGGTTGGCTACCTGGCCAAGCACAACGAGCAACACAAGACTTTGATCGAGTCCGCAATGGGCAAGATCGAGTATTAAAAACCATAAGAGTCCGTGGAGAGAACAATGGCAATTATCGACGTCAAAGTCCCGCAACTGTCTGAATCGGTCGCCGAGGCAACCCTGGTTTCCTGGCACAAGAAGGAAGGCGAAGCCGTTTCCCGCGATGAGAACCTCATCGATATCGAAACCGACAAGGTCGTGCTGGAATTGCCCGCCCCGGATGGCGGTGTGATCGTCAAGCTGATCAAGGGCGATGGTGACACCGTGGTCTCGGGTGAAGTGATTGCCCAGATCGACACCTCGGCAACCGCATCGGCGCCGGCACCTGCCGCCGCTGCAGCTGCGCCGGCACCGGCTGCGGCCGCTGCACCAGCAGCACCTGCCGCTGCGCCTGCGGCTGCCGCTGGCACCGCCAGCCCGGCTGCCCGCAAGATCCTTGATGAAAAGGGTGTTGCTGCGGGTGATGTCGCTGGTTCCGGCCGTGGTGGTCGTGTGACCAAGGAAGACGCCGTTGCCGCCCAGCCGAAGGCTGCCGGTGCTGCAGCAGCGGCTCCGGTTGCTCTGGGTGACCGTGCCGAGCAGCGCGTCCCGATGTCGCGTCTGCGTGCCCGTATCGCCGAGCGTCTGATCCAGTCGAAGAACGAAAACGCCATCCTGACCACGTTCAACGAAGTGAACATGGGCCCGGTTATGGCACTGCGTAAGCAGTACGCCGAGAAGTTCGAGAAGCAGCATGGTGTCCGTCTGGGCTTCATGGGCTTCTTCGTCAAGGCGGCCTGTGCCGCCCTGCAGAAGTTCCCGATCCTCAACGCCTCGGTCGATGGTAACGATATCGTTTACCACGGCTACATCGACATCGGTATCGCTGTCGGTTCGCCGCGCGGTCTGGTCGTGCCGATTATCCGCAACGCTGATCAACTGAGCATTGCCGAGATCGAAATGAAGATCGCCGAGTTCGGTAACAAGGCCAAGGACGGCAAGCTGTCGATGGAAGAGCTGTCGGGCGGTACCTTCTCGATCTCCAATGGTGGCGTGTTCGGTTCGATGCTGTCGACCCCGATCATCAACCCACCGCAATCGGCCATCCTCGGCATTCATGCCACCAAGGATCGCGCTGTCGTCGAAAACGGTCAGGTTGTGATCCGTCCGATCAACTACCTCGCCATGTCGTACGACCACCGCATCATCGACGGCCGCGAAGCCGTTCTGGGCCTGGTCACCATGAAGGAAGCGCTGGAAGATCCGGCTCGCCTCCTGCTCGGCGTCTAAGAAAGGAAGATCACGATGTCCCAGCAATTTGACGTACTCGTGATCGGTGGCGGTCCTGGCGGCTATGTGGCCGCCATCCGCGCCGCACAGCTCGGCTTCAAGGTCGCCTGCTGTGAATCCAACCCCTATGCCGACCCGAAGGGTCAGCCCCGTCTGGGCGGTACCTGCCTGAACGTCGGTTGTATCCCGTCGAAGGCGCTGCTGCACACCTCGCACATGTTCGAGGAGGCCGGCCACGCCTTTGCCGATCAGGGTATTACCGTCAGCGCACCAAAGATCGACGTCACCAAGATGATTGCCCGCAAGGCCAACATCGTGACGCAGCTGACCCAAGGTATTGCTGGCCTGTTCAAAAAGAATAAGGTCACGTTCCTGGCTGGCCACGGTACCTTCGTCGGTACCAGTGCCAACGGCTATCAGGTCAAGGTTGGTAAGGAAACGGTCGAGGCCAAGCAGGTGATCGTTGCGACTGGTTCGACGGCCCGTCACCTGCCGGGTGTGCCGGTCGACAACCAAATCGTCTGCGACAACATTGGTGCGTTGGAAATCGGTGCCGTACCGAAGAAGCTGGCTGTCATTGGTGCCGGTGTGATCGGCCTGGAGATGGGCAGCGTCTGGCGTCGTCTGGGTGCCGAAGTCACCGTACTTGAAGCCATGCCGGATTTCCTGGCAGCGGCCGATCAGGATGTGGCCAAGGAAGCCCAGAAGATCTTCACGAAGCAAGGCCTGGCCTTCAACTTCGGCGTCAAGATCGGCGACATCAAGGCCACCAAGACCGGTGTCACCATCAACTACACCGACAAGGATGGCAAGGCCCAGAAGCTGGCTGCCGACCGTCTGGTGGTGTCGATTGGTCGTATCCCCAATACGGATGGTCTGGGTGCCGACAAGGTGGGCCTCAAGCTCAACGAACGCGGCATGATCGAGGTCGATGGTCATTGCAAAACCAACCTGCCAGGCGTTTGGGCGATTGGTGATGTGGTGCGCGGCCCGATGCTGGCGCACAAGGCCATGGAAGAGGGTGTTGCCGTTGCTGAACTGATGGCGGGTCAAGCCGGCCATATCAGCTTCGACTTTATCCCCTGGGTCATCTACACCGATCCGGAAATTGCTTGGGTCGGCAAGACCGAGCAACAGCTCAAGGCCGAAGGCGTTGCCTACAAAGCCGGCAAGATCCCGTTCCTGGCCAATGGCCGTGCGCTGGGTGCCGGTAATGCCCAGGGCTTCGTCAAGATGCTGGCTGATGCCAAGACCGACCGCATCCTCGGCGTACACATCATTGGCCCGAACGCCTCGGAGCTGATCGGTGAGTGCGTGGTGGCCATGGAGTTTGGTGCCGCCAGCGAAGATCTGGCCCGTATCTGCCATGCCCACCCGACGCTGTCGGAAGTGGTGCACGAAGCTGCGCTGGCTTGCGATAAGCGCCCGCTGCACTTCTAAGCCTTACCTGCATCAACAAAAAACGGAAGCTTCGGCTTCCGTTTTTTGTTGGCAGTGCCGAATGAGTCGGCAACGGCTGTGCACGCAGGCAATTACTTCTTCAGCCAGCCCCGCTTGTTGAAATACCAGAAGGGGATGGCAATTGAAATGGCCATCAACGTCAGCGAGAAGGGATAACCATACTGCCAGTCCAGCTCCGGTAGGAACTTGAAGTTCATACCGTAGATGCTTGCAATCAGGGTTGGCGGCAACATGGCGACCGAGGCCACGGAGAAGATCTTGATGATCCGGTTCTGGTTGATGTTGATGAAACCGACGGTCGCATCCATCAGGAAGTTCAGTTTGTCGAACACAAAACCGGTGTGGCCATCCAGCGAATCGATATCGCGCAGGATCTGGCGACCCTCATCGTTCTGCTGCTCGTCGAGCAGCTTCACGCGCATCAGAAACGACACGGCGCGGCGCGTATCCATCAGGTTACGCCGGATACGACCATTCAGGTCTTCCTCGACCGCAATGCCGGAAAGTACAATGCCCGCCGCATCGTCGGACATCTCGCTACCCAGCACGCGTTTGCTGAAGGTATCCAGGCGATCATAGATGCCCTCGATAATATCGGCCGAATACTCCACATCGATATCGAGCAGCTGCAGCAGCACGTCTTTCTCGTCACGCACGTAGTAGGGCTGGCGACGGGCGCGCAGACGCAACAGGCGGAACTGAGCCAGCTCATCACGACGGATGCTGAACAGAATGCCGCCCTTGAGGATAAACGCGACCCGCATGGTGTCGCTGTCTTCATCGGTGTGCTGGAAAAAGTCGGAGCGGATATGTAGCTCGCCGTTCTCTTCTTCAAAGAACCGGGCCGAGGCCTCGATATCATCAACCTCGTCCTCTTCAGGCAGGTCGATAGAAAAGTGTGATTTTGCCCACTCGCGTTCCTCCTCAGTCGGGGACTCAAAGTCGACCCAGACAGGATGACAGTGCTGCAGGTCTTCCAGTGACTCGACAGTCACCTGCTGCAAGCGGCCGTGGTTAAGTTCAAACGCGGTGATCATGGCCGGCACTATACCCAAGCCCGGCCCATCGGACAAGCAAAATCTGCAATCAGATCAGAGAGATGCTCAGGGTTTGCGTGGTGCAGTGGCAGGATCTGCATCCAGATCCGGGGCATTCTTCAGGTTGGGTTCCAGCGGCTTGCCGGACGCCTTTTTGGCCTTGATTTCCTTCACCGTTTCTTCAAGTGCCACAAAGCGTTCTGGGGTAGCTGGGTGGGTGGCCATATGACTACTCTGGATCGATCCCGGGGACAGGGTGGCCATTCGCCGCCAGAACTGGGGCGCATTATCGATATCGCCACCGGACTGCGCCATGATGTAAAGCCCGACGTAATCGGCTTCGGCTTCGAAGCCTTGGGAAAAGGCATTGCCGCCGAGGTTACCAAAGAGCCCCTGGGTCGGCACTTTGAGGAGCACCTGGGCGGCAATATCCAGAATGCTGCCCAGCGTGTAATTGGTCATCTTGGCGCGCATGTGTCCCATGCTGTTGTGCGCGATTTCATGAGAGATCACCAGACCCAGTTCCGTATCAGTGGTCGCGAAGCGCATCATCCCCCGTTGCACCACCACCTGGTTGCCATCGGCGTAAGCATTCACCTCATCCCCGTTCCCCAGCACCACCGGGTACTTACAGGCGCGGTCGGGGGTGATCAGCAAACTCTGTTGCTGGGTCAGGGTTCGTCCCTTGCGTTGCACGTCGATACGCAGCGGCTGACCATTCTTTGTTTGCTCACCGATCTGGGCCAGGGTCTGCTTCACCGCCTCCGGGCCATCCGGCGTTGCCGGCCCGACGGCCCAGTTGCCGACCCGGGTGAGGATATCGCCGGTCTTGACACCGGCCTTATCGGCGGCGGATTGTGGCACGACATAAACGACCTGAACCGCATTGCTCAGCGCGTAATCGCTCTCGGCCGTCTGGCGAAATGAATCACCCAGGAGCGTGCTGCTATTGGCCAGATACATTCCGGTCGTGTAGCGGATGTCGTCGCCACACAGATCCGAACCTTTAGTCAGTAGCGGGTAGCTCACGCGGATCAGCCGGCGCTGGTCTTCCAGATAGGCCTGCAACGCAATCTGACGCTGCTTGCGGGCCTCGGCCTCGGCCGCCACATCACTGACCCGTACCCGCTGGGTGGTCGGGGCACAGGCCACCAGCGCGGCGCATGCAACAACGCCCGCTACCAGCCGGGCCAGTGTGCGGGCGTATGGGTTGGATCGTGGTGCTGAATGCGTCAGATTACTGCTCCAGCAGGCTACGTAACATCCAGGCTGTTTTCTCGTGGATCTGGATACGCTGGGTCAGCAAATCGGCGGTTGCCTCATCGCCTGCCTTATCAACCAGCGGGAAGAGGGCGCGTGCTGTGCGCACAGCCGCTTCATTGCCCGACACCAGCTCACGGATCATGTCGGTCGCTTTGGGGATTCCTTTGGAATCCTTGATCACGGTCAGCTTGGAAAATTCGCCGTACGAACCGGGTGCCGGGAAACCGAGCGCACGAATCCGTTCGGCAATCAGGTCCGATGCCAGCCACAATTCGTTGTACTGGGTTTCGAACATCAGATGCAGGGTCTGGAACATCGGGCCGGTGACGTTCCAGTGGAAATTATGCGTTTTCAGATACAGGGTAAAGTTATCCGCAGCCAGCTTGCTGAGTCCAGCGGCAATCGCCTTGCGGTCTTTTTCCGGGATACCGATATCGATTTTCATGGGGTTCTCCTGATAGGGGTTTAAAACACCACACGCCTATTATGCGTAAAAACCCGGGGATAAGATATACCGGCAGGAAACCCCCCAAAGCACGATAAAATGTTGGTATGGACATGGCCGCACTCAACCCCAACGCTCCCGGCATGCTTGGCGCCTATGCGGCAGCACTTGAAGCCAAGGGTTTTCAGGCGGACCCGGCACAGATGGACGCCGTCGAGCGGCTGCAGCAACTCTACGATGCCCTGGTTAGCTTCAAGTCGGATCGCAGCAGCACGCTCAAGCGCATGCTCAAATCGCCTAGCGTCCCCAAGGGGGTATATTTCTGGGGCGGCGTTGGTCGAGGCAAAAGCTTCATCATGGACTGCTTCTTTGCCGCGGTACCTTACAAGCGCAAGAAGCGCATTCACTTCCACGCCTTCATGCACCAGATTCATGCCGAACTGCGTCAGCATGCCGGTAAGGCTGACCCGCTGGTGCCGGTCGCCACGCGTATCGCCAAGGAAACGCGGCTGCTCTGTTTTGATGAATTCCATGTGTCGGACATTGCCGATGCCATGATTCTGGGCCGTTTGCTCGAGCTGCTGTTCGAGAAGGGTGTGGTCTTCGTGATGACCAGTAACTACCCACCGGACAACCTGTATCCCAACGGGCTGCAGCGAATGAACTTTCTGCCCACCATCGAGCTGCTCAAGAAGCAGCTCGAAGTAATGCCGCTTGATGGCGGCCAGGATTACCGGCTACGCAAGCTGGAAGTGATGCCTGTGTTTCACGTGCCGCACGATGAGGAAACCGAGCGGGCGATGGCCGAGTACTTTACCGTGGCCGCCACCTTGCCGGGCGCCAGTGGTGAAAGTATTGAGATCAACAACCGCAAAATTCCCACCATTCGGTTGGCGCCGGGGGTGGTGTGGTTTGATTTCATGACCATCTGTGGTGATGGCCGGGCGCAATCTGACTACCTAGAACTGGTCAAGGAATACCACACGATTCTGGTATCCAATATTCCGGTGCTGGGCACCCGCCATGGCGCCGAAGCACGTCGCCTGACCTGGTTGGTCGATGTCTGTTACGACCACCGCGTCAAGCTGATCATTTCAGCCGGCGCCTACCCAGACGATCTCTACGTCGAAGGGCCCAATGCCCACGAGTTTTTCCGCACGGCTAGCCGTCTCACCGAGATGCAGTCGCGCGAATATCTCGCGCTCCCGCACCTCGTCGATATCATTAGAACTTGAAACGATTTTAGGCCTTGCTCAGCGCCTGATCCAGGTCCGAAATCAGGTCGTCAATATGCTCGATGCCGACCGACAGGCGGATCATGTCTTCCGACACGCCGGCCCGGGTCATCTCTTCCGGTGACAACTGACGATGCGTGGTCGATGCCGGGTGACAAGCCAGCGACTTGCAATCGCCGATATTGACCAGACGCGTCACCAGCTGCAGCGCATCCTGGAACTTGCCGCCAGCCGCTAGGCCGCCCTTGACCCCGAAGTTCAGGATGCCCGAGGCGCGACCGCCCATGTACTTCTGAACCAGTGCGTGATCCTTATGATCCGGCAGACCGGCATAGTTGACCCAGCTCACCTTCGGGTGATTCTTCAGGAAGCTCGCAACCTTGGTGGCGTTCTCGCAGATTCGATCCATGCGTAGGGCCAGCGTTTCAACGCCCTGCAGAATCATGAAGGCGTTAAACGGTGAAATGGCCGCGCCCATATTACGCAGCGGTACCACGCGTGCGCGACCAATGTAAGCCGCCGGACCCAGTGCTTCGGTGTAGACCACGCCGTGGTAGGACACATCCGGCTCATTCAGGCGCTTGAACTTGGCCTTGTGTTCTGCCCAGGGAAATTTGCCGCTATCGACGATGATGCCGCCAATAGAGTTGCCGTGACCGCCCAGGTATTTGGTCAGTGAGTGCACCACGATGTCGGCACCATGCTCAAAGGGGCGGCACAGGTAAGGCGAGGGGACCGTGTTGTCCACGATCAGCGGCACGCCATGCTTGTGGGCAATCTCGGCCAGCTTTTCAAAATCGGTGATATTGCCCAGCGGGTTGCCGACAGACTCGCAATAGATCGCCTTGGTTTTGCCGTCGATCAGCTTGGCAAAAGAATTCGGGTCGCGGTAATCGGCAAAGCGCACCTCGATACCGTATTGCGGCAGCGTGTGGGCAAACAGGTTGTAGGTGCCACCGTAGAGGGTAGTCGACGACACGATGTTGTCACCCGCTTCGGCAATGGTCTGGATCGCATAGGTAATCGCTGCCTGCCCCGAGGCCAGCGCCAGACCGGCTATGCCGCCTTCCAGCGCTGCAACGCGTTTTTCCAGCACATCCTGGGTGGGGTTCATGATGCGGGTATAGATGTTGCCCGCGACCTTGAGGTCAAACAGATCCGCCCCGTGCTGGGTGCTATCAAAGGCATATGAGGTCGTCTGGTAAATCGGTACGGCGACCGCCTTGGTGGTTGGATCAATTTCGTAACCGGCGTGGACGGCCAATGTTTCAAGCTTCATGGAGGTCTCCAGAATTGTTTTTAGGGTTTTTTGTGAGCATACCGCATCGGGTCGATGGCGCGAACCAGATCCTTCGGCAAGGGTAGTGGTTCGCCACTAATCTGACTGGCCAGCAGCTCGGCGCACAGCGTGGCAAACAGGATACCGCGGGCACCAAAGCCCGAGTTGACATACAGCCCCGGCACTCGGGTACGTGCCGCCCTTGAGCGGCTGGCAATAACTGAGGTCTCTCGCGCAGGGAGTTGGCCCACCAGCGGTAGGCGATCCGGCACCACGGGGCGCAGCCCAACTTTGCCGCCAAGGTGTTCAGCATCCGCATCGGGCCAGTCTATATGCGGGGCATCGATCATGTTTCGGAGCATCGCCAGATTTTCGGCCTGCTCCTCGGCACGCAAACCGAGATTGATATCGTCCACGATAAAGCTGGCGCCACAGGTTGAGCGGCCATCAATGGCGGGTGTCCAGTAGCCATGACGGCACACCACGGTTTGTGGGGCGGGTCCAGGGGGCGACGGCATGACGGTGGTTTGGCCGCGGGCAGGGCGAATCGGTAGGGCCTGGCTGAAGGGGGCTGCGAGACGCGGTGCCTC
>JBFYKG010000091.1:0-4705 GCA_041311015.1 Rhodocyclaceae bacterium
GTGCGCTCATCGGCCACGGCCGAAGATCTACCCGATGCCTCCTTCGCCGGCCAGCAGGAAACCTTCCTGAATATCCAGGGTCTGGAAAACATCCTGCACGCGATTAAGGAAGTATTCGCTTCGCTCTATAACGACCGCGCCATTGCCTACCGCGTGCACAAGGGCTTTGCCCACGCCGATGTGGCATTGTCGGCCGGCATCCAGCGCATGGTGCGTTCCGACAAAGGTGCTGCCGGTGTGATGTTCACGCTGGATACCGAATCCGGTTTCCGCGATGCGATCTTCGTCACCTCGTCCTATGGTCTGGGTGAAACCGTGGTGCAGGGTGCCGTGAATCCGGATGAGTTCTATGTGCATAAGCCGATGCTGCGCGAAGGCCGCCCGGCCGTGATCCGCCGTAACCTGGGTTCGAAGCTGATCAAGATGATTTTCTCGACCGATAAGGTGGCCGGCAAATCGACGCATACAGTCGATGTGGCCGAGGCCGAGCGTCACCAGTTCTCGATCCGTGATGAAGAAGTGCTGGAACTGGCTCGCTTCGCCGACATTATCGAGAAGCACTACGAGCGTCCGATGGATATCGAGTGGGGCCGTGATGGTACCGATGGTCGCTTGTACATTCTGCAGGCGCGTCCGGAAACCGTGAAGTCACAGGAATCCAAGGACAAGGTCGAAAAGTTTGCTCTCAAGTCCTACGGTAAGGTGCTGGCCTCGGGCCGTGCGATTGGTCAGAAGATCGGTGTCGGTCCGGTCCGTGTGGTGAATGATCCGGCCGAGATGAACAGCGTCAAGCCGGGCGACGTGCTGGTGGCTGACATGACCGACCCGAACTGGGAGCCGGTGATGAAGCGGGCTTCGGCGATTGTCACCAACCGTGGTGGCCGTACCTGCCACGCTGCCATTATTGCGCGTGAACTGGGTATTCCGGCCATCGTCGGTTGCGGTGACGCCACTGATACTCTGACCGAAGGCGAAATCGTTACCGTGTCGTGTGCCGAAGGCGATACCGGTCATGTCTATCGCGGTGCCCAGGAATATGAAATCACAACGCGTGACCTCGGCGAACTGCCGCCGATTCCGGTCAAGATCATGATGAACGTGGGTAACCCCGAACTGGCTTTTGATTTCGCACAACTGCCGAACGAAGGCGTGGGCCTGGCCCGCGTTGAATTCATCATCAACAACATCATCGGCATCCACCCGAAGGCGATTCTAGAAATCGATCGGCTGCCAGCTAGCAAGCGCGAAGAAATCGAGCGTCGTGCCCGTGGTTACGCGGACCCGGTCAGCTTCTTTACCGACAAACTGGTGGAAGGCGTGGCGACGATTGCCGCCGCTTTCTGGCCGAAGCCAGTGATCGTGCGTCTGTCGGACTTCAAGTCGAACGAATACCGCAAGCTGTTGGGTGGTGATCTGTACGAGCCGGAAGAAGAAAACCCGATGCTGGGCTTCCGTGGTGCCTCGCGTTATATCGCGCAAACCTTCCAGGATTGTTTTGCGATGGAGTGCAAGGCCATGCGCACCGTGCGTGAAGTCCTCGGCTACACCAATGTGCAGCTGATGGTGCCCTTCGTACGTACGCTGGGCGAAGCGGCTGATGTCGAGAAGCTGCTGGCCAGCCATGGCCTGCGTCGCGGTGAGCACGATCTCAAGCTCATCATGATGTGTGAGATTCCGTCGAACGCCCTGTTGGCAGATCAGTTCCTCGAGTACTTTGACGGCATGTCGATCGGTTCAAACGATCTGACACAGCTGACGCTGGGTCTGGATCGTGACTCGGGGCTGGTCGCTTCGCTGTTTGACGAGCGCGATCCAGCCGTGAAGATGTTGCTGGCGCGTGCCATCGAATCCTGTAACAAGGCTGGCAAGTACATCGGCATCTGTGGTCAGGGCCCGTCGGATCACCCGGACCTGGCCGAGTGGCTGACCGAGAAGGGCATCACGTCACTCTCGCTTAACCCCGATACCGTTGTCGATACCTGGCAACAGATCGCCAAGCGTGGCTAACTAACTCGTACGATTCATCGTTTTCTGGAGGGGCATCCGCAAGGGTGCCCCTTTTTTATGCCCGATGGTGAAACCGTGGCAACGTCAGTTTCCAGCGGATCGCGATCAGGCGTACGACAATGCAGATAAGCATCGCGATCCATGCAGCCAATGTGGATTCGACACCCAGGGCAACCAGTATGATCAGTGTCATCGAACCGATCCAGGCGGCGGTGGCATAGAGTTCGCTGGAAAAAACCAGAGGCACCTCATTGATGATCACGTCGCGGATTAGGCCACCAACCACCGCGGTAATCACGCCGATCAGGCTGGCCGTCAGCCAGGGCATGTGCCAGTCCAGAGCAATCTGGGTACCGACAATCGCGAAAAGCGCGAGACCGATCGCATCCGGAATCAGAAAAACATTCTGGGGAAGGTGCCGGATCCGTGTCACGAAGAAAGTCACGATGGCGCTGATTACGGCGACCTGAAGATAGCTTTCATCGGCCAGCCAGAAGACTTTGCGCCCGAGTAGCAGATCACGCACCGTGCCGCCCCCCAGCGCGGTGGCGACGCCGGCCAGGAGTGCGCCGAAAAGATCGACGCCTTTGTCACGTGCGACCAGCACACCGGTCAGGGCGCAAATTCCCGAAGCCGCCAAGCCCAATCCGTAAATCAGGGTATCGTGCGCTTGGACAAGATGTTCCAGGGGCGGCATGGACATGCGGATTCTCAGCCTATTTACCGGACCTGGGTCTTGAGCAGGCGACCCTGCTCACGCTTCCAGTCCTTTTCCTTTTCGCTGTCGCGTTTGTCGTGCAGCTTCTTGCCTTTGGCCAGGCCGATTTCTGCCTTGATACGGCCCTTGCAGTAATGCAGGTCAATGGGCACCAGCGCATAGCCGGCCCGTTCAACCTTGCCGATCAGGGTATCGATCTGCCGCCGGTGTAGGAGCAGCTTGCGGGTGCGTGTGGCATCGGGTTTGACATGGGTCGACGCCGAAATCAGCGGCGTGATATGCATCCCGATCAGATACAGCTCACCGTCCAGGACCACCACATAAGCTTCCTTGATTTGTACCCGGCCGGCCCGGATGGCTTTGCACTCCCAGCCCTGCAGAGACACCCCCGCCTCGAACTGTTCCTCGATGAAATATTCGTGAAAGGCTTTCTTGTTGGAAACAATGCTCATGCGGTCATTCGGGTAGGACTAGGGCGTCAGTGTGCTTTTCGCTAGAATACGGCATTCTAGCAACCCTTCGTTGGCTCACGGAGTTATGGCGCTCGTCGAGAAAACCGTCCTGATCGAACATACGCCGGCACAGATGTATGCGCTGGTCGACGATGTCGAGCGTTACACCGAGTTTTTACCCTGGTGTGCCAAGGCCGAGTTGAAGTTCCGCGACGAACACAAAACAGTCGCGACCCTGCATATCGATTTCCTCAGCGTCAAATCGCATTTCACTACCGAGAACGGCAAGGTGTTTCCCACCGAAATGACGATGAAATTGGTGGATGGGCCTTTCCGTCGCTTTGACGGCACCTGGCACTTCAAAGCCTTGGGGAACAATGCCTGCAAGATCGAATTCCGTTTGAGCTACGAGTTTTCGAGTAAGCTCTTTGAAAAGATCATCGGTCCGGTTTTCAGCCGGATCGCCAACACCTTTATCGAGGCCTTCGTACAGCGGGCCGCACAGGTTTACGGTTCATGAAAATCGAAGTTATCTACGCCCTCCCAGAGCGTCAGGAGCTGGTGACACTGGATCTGCCCGAAGGCAGCACTGTTCAGCAGGCCGTCGAGGCCTCCGGCTTACTGAGCAAATATCCCGATATCGAGCCTGGCGGAAAGAACAAACTGGGTGTTTTCGCCAAGCTCGTCAAGCCAGAAGCCGTGCTGCGTGAGCGCGATCGCGTAGAAATCTACCGGCCCCTCATTGCCGACCCCAAGGAAGTCCGTCGTCAGAAAGCGGCCGAGGGCAAAGTCATGAAGCGTGGTGCCGCTGAGCTTAATGCCGGCGAGGCAGGCGAAGCCCAGTAAGCCTTCGTTCTTGAAACCGATTCTCAGGGTGTTCTGGGACAAAGCGCTTTGAGCCGCTCTAGTGAGGCCAGGTTCTGCCGGATCGTGACCAGCCCGGAGTCCGGGATCAGCAGTTTGCCGCTGGCTTTGTCGCGCTCGATCGTTGCCAGATTCACCCGGGTTTCTTCATAGCGCTGATCGATACTCTGGCAGGTGGCCTGATCCATCCGGGACATCCGCTCGTGCGTCACGGGTGAAACCGGTACGGGCGACCTTGAAGGGGCGTTCTGCCCGGGCGCAGGGGGTTCCGGTGTCAGGCTCATCACCTGATCAAGCTCAAGCGGTGCCGGCGTCACGCCGTCCGGCAAGCTCTGGTCGCTGATCCATAGGGTGCCGGTGCTGTCGCGGCCTGCCTGGATCTGGGCCATGGCCCCTGCTGAAAAAAACAGCAGCATCAGGCAGCCAATGCCCGTCGCCAGCCCATGTCCCGCACGGGATGCGGTTGGGCAAGCTGGTCGGCAAATTCGCAGGAAAATCGGCATAGAGGCAAGACGGCAAGGGGATAGTTCCGTATAATATCGTTTTGTGTCTTGGGGCTTGAGACCATGCAGCTCATACAGAAAGCGCTGACCTTTGACGACGTTCTGCTCGTTCCGGCGCACTCCGCAATTCTTCCGCGCGATGTTTCCCTGCAAACCCGTCT
>JBFYKG010000092.1:0-4695 GCA_041311015.1 Rhodocyclaceae bacterium
TGGCCCCGAAGGGCCCTGGCCACACCGTGCGTTCGGAATACCTCAAGGGTGGCGGCGTACCGTCGCTAATCGCTATTTACCAGGACAAGACCGGTAAGGCCCGTGACATCGCCCTGTCGTATGCCGCTGCCAACGGCGGCACCAAGGGTGGCGTGATCGAAACCTCGTTCCGTGAAGAAACCGAAACCGATCTGTTCGGCGAACAAGCCGTGCTGTGCGGTGGTGCCGTTGAGCTGGTGAAGATGGGCTTTGAAACCCTGACCGAAGCGGGCTACGCCCCGGAAATGGCCTACTTCGAGTGTCTGCATGAGCTGAAGCTGATCGTCGACCTGATGTACGAAGGCGGCATCGCCAACATGAACTACTCGATCTCGAACAACGCCGAGTACGGTGAGTACGTCACTGGCCAGCGCGTGATCGCCGAACAGGCCCGTGAAGGGATGCGTGAGTGCCTGCGTAACATCCAGAATGGTGAATACGCCAAGCGTTTCATCCTGGAAGGCCGCACCAACTATCCGGAAATGACCGCCCGTCGTCGTCTGAATGCAGAGCACCCGATTGAAGTGGTCGGTGCCGAGCTGCGTGCGATGATGCCGTGGATTGCCAAAAACAAGCTTGTTGACCAGACAAAGAACTAATCATGAACTATCCGCATCCATTGCTGGCCAAAGAAGGCTGGCCTTTTATTGGTCTGGCCGTGGGTGCGGCTGTTCTGGCCTCGGTTCTCGATAGCAGTCTGGCCTGGTTGCTCTGGCCAATCGCACTCTTTGTGCTTCAGTTCTTCCGTGATCCGCCGCGCGTTGTGGCGGGTGGTCCGAATAGTGTGGTGTCTTCCGCCGATGGTCGCGTGATCGTTGTTGCCGAAACCGACGACCCCTGGCTCAATCGTCGCGCGCTCAAGGTGAGCGTGTTCATGAACGTGTTCAACGTGCATTCGAACCGTATCCCGACAACGAGTGAAGTCGTCGGTAAGTGGTACGTGGCCGGTAGCTTTCTGAACGCTGCGCTGGACAAAGCGTCGGAACATAACGAGCGCTGTGCCCTGCATCTGCGAACACCGGACGGTCAGGACATCACTTGTGTACAGATCGCTGGCCTGGTCGCGCGCCGTATTCTCAATTACGCCGAGATCGGTAACCAGTACAAGCCGGGCGAGCGATATGGCTTTATCCGTTTCGGTTCCCGCGTTGATTTCTATCTGCCGCTGACGGCCAAGGTTAAAGTCAGCATTGGCGATAAGGTGTATGCTTCATCCACGGTCATTGCCGAACTGGATCAAGCCGCCTGATGCTGAACGAAAAGAAACCGCGCAAAACTCTCTTTAATCCGGACGTAAAACGTCGGGGGATCTATATCCTGCCGAACCTGTTTACGACGGGTGCGCTGTTTGCGGGTTTCTATGCCATTGTTCAGGCCATGAACGGTGCCTATGAGCAGGCTGCTGTGGCGGTATTTGTCGCCATGGTGCTGGATGGGCTGGACGGTCGCGTGGCCCGTATGACCAAAACCCAGAGCGCCTTCGGTGCAGAATATGATTCACTGGCCGATATGGTGTCGTTTGGCGCCGCCCCGGCGCTGATCGTTTACGAGTGGGCGCTGCGCGGTATGGGTAAATTCGGCTGGATGGCTGCTTTCCTGTATTGTGCCGGCGCCGCCTTGCGCCTGGCCCGGTTTAATACCACGCTGGAAACTGGCGACAAACGTTATTTTCAGGGGCTGCCAAGCCCGGCCGCGGCCGCCCTAGTGGCCGGGTTCATCTGGGTGATGGGCGATCTGGGTGTCGCTGGCCCGGATGTTGCCTGGTTAGCCGCCCCACTCACCATTTTTGCGGGCGTGACGATGGTGACCAGCGTCAAATTCCATTCGTTCAAAGACATCAACCTGCGTAAGAGCGTGCCCTTTGTGGTGGTCGCCGCCTTCGCCTTGGCGCTCGCGCTGATTTCCAGCTACCCGCCGGGCTGGTTGTTCGGTTTCTTCCTGGTCTATGCCCTCTCTGGTTATGTGCTGGCTGTCTTGCCGGCCCGTAAAACCGGTAAAACGGTCAAGGCCCAGCGCCTGCAAACCCCACCGCAGGATTAAGGCCTAGGCCAATGCCTGCGCCGCTGCGCCAATACGGCCAAGGTGCCCGGGGGTTTACCCTGATCGAACTTCTGGTGGTGATGGTCATTGTGGCCGTGCTCGCCGGCATTGCGTACCCTGCCTATACCAGTCATCTCAAACGCAGCCATCGGGCCGATGCCCGGGCAGAACTCCTACGCATGCAACTGGCCGTTGAGAAGCAACGCCTGACCACGCTGGGTGCAAAGCCTACATTGCCTGCGGGTTGGGTGACCGCCCCCGCCGTGGCAAAACACTATCAGCTTAGCCTGCAACCCGCCGGTCAGGACTATGCCCTTGAAGCACGGGCATTGGCCAGCGACGGGCAGAACGACGACCGGCAGGGCGAGATCGCCTGCGCTGTGCTCACCTTGCGTGTGCAAGGGCTGGAATCCCGCTATGAGCCGGTGGCCTGCTGGCAGTAACCGGCAACGCAGTCGCCGTGGTGAACGCGGCATTACGCTGGTTGAGACTCTGATTGCTCTGGCCCTCGGGCTGATCGTGCTGGCCGGTGTGCTGAAGATGATCAACCAGTTGGTGGCCGGCAATACCGCCACGCTCACCACGGTTCGGTTGGCGCAGGATACGCGTACCGTGATGGATATGATCATTCAGGATCTGCGTCGTGCCGGACAGTACCCGGAAGCAGGTGCTGATCTTGGCGATCCAATTCGCATGCTGCAGGACCAGCCGGCGGCGCCCCGGATCGATGGTGACGAAATTCGAGCCGGCAAAACAGGCGAGTCGGTTACCTACAGCTATCGGGAGGCCGATGGCAAACTCGTTCAGGCCCGATTTTCACGGGATGCCAAGGCCGGTACTGTGCAGATGCATACCGGCACGGCAGCCGCTGCGGAAACCATCACCGATGCCTCGGTGATGACAGTGACCGGGCTTACGTTTACGCCATCAGTCGTGACGCAAAGCGCGGGGTCACTGCACGCCAGCGCTGTCACAATTGAAATCCGGATCAGTACCCGGCTTAAAAACGACCCTGCCGTTGAGCGACAGTTAACCGATCGTGTGTTGTTGCGTAATGTCATCCTAGGAGCGATCAAGTGAGGGCGTGGCATTCGTGTGGATGCCAACAATCGGGCGTGGCGGTGCTGCCGGTGGCGATCATTCTGCTGGCAGGGGCTGCCTTGATGCTGTTCTTCTCCCAGAAGAACCTGCTGGTTGATTTACAGATTACCCGTAACGGCTATGTCAGCCGGATCGCCTATGCCGCTGCAGATTCCGGGTTGGCGTTGGCTATGTCACGTTTGAACGATCCCGAACAACGCAAAACCATTCTCGCCGATAGCAAAGGGACCGGCGCATATGACCGCCTCGTTTCGACCGGCTTCTCACAGAATCTGGGGGAGCAGGTGGATACCCGGGTGACTATCAAAAGCCTGAGCCTCGGTGGGCCGGATGTCCGGTTGCAGCTGCAGGGCACAGGCTGTATTGCAGATTGCACCCGTGGCCGGGCCCTGGTGTCGCAAACAGTGGCGATGCGTGGCGGCATCCATCGCATACCCTTTGCACTGCTGTCGGCGCGCGGCGCGATCGATGTCACTGGCCCAGTGACTCTGAGCAATCAGACCGTTACGGTCCGCGGCATGCTGTTGCACGCCGGTAGCACCATTGCGATGGATGAGTCGGTACAACGAATGACCTTACCGGGTATGCATCCTGACCTCGCTCAAATCGGCCTGGACAAATCCTATCCCCAGCAGAGTCCGGATCAATTTTTTCAGCAGTGGTTCGGTGCCGATAAAGCGTTTATCCGGGAACATGCCAGCCGGGTCACCTGTCAGGGCGAATGCAGTGGCAGCGTTGCCGCGCTGGGCAGCCGGGTGATCTGGCTGGAAGGCGATGCCCGACTCGAAAACGGGGTTATCGGCAGCGTCAATGCGCCAGTGATTCTGATCGCCGCGGGCAATCTCCATATCGGTGGTTCGGCACGCATAACCGGGATTGTCTACAGCATGGCGGCCCAGACCCGGGTGCAGCTGGCGCCTGGTCTCGGTAATCTCAACGGCGCAGTAATCGGAGAAAACACTCTGGTGGTCGGGCAGGGCGGGGCGTTGAACTATAACGCAGGGGTTCTGCAACGGGCGCAGAGTTCGCTGGGGCAGTTTGTCATCATCCCCGGGAGCTGGGGTGACGGCGAATGAAGCAGTCATTTAGAGCACAAGCGGGCTTCAGCCTGATCGAAGTTCTGGTGGCTCTCGTTATTCTCGGAGTCGGCTTGATGGGGCTAGCGCGTTTACAGCTATCCATGCTGGCGGGCACCGCAGACACGGCAGCGTATGACCATGCCGTACGGCTGGCCAATGATCAGATGGAGTTGCTACGGTATACGGCCATAAGCGACTCAATACCAACCGCGGGTGCCGATGAACGGCAGCTACAAGACCTGACATTTCAACGTGGCTGGGTGGCTGACTGTGATTCGCTGGCGGCTTGTCGCGTTACGGTGACCGTTCGCTGGCAGGAGCCCCGTGCGGGCGGAGCGACACCCCAAAGAGAGATTGTGTTGCACGCCCATCTGGCCAGGGGCTCTCTGGCAGAAACAGCCTGGCTGGCGCAGTCCGGGCCGCCAAACCGGGAAAC
>JBFYKG010000093.1:0-4521 GCA_041311015.1 Rhodocyclaceae bacterium
GTTCAATGTACTGGCTTATATGCCATTGGGCTTTCTCCTGTCACTCTCGCCCACACACCGACCGTGGCCCTGGGCACGGATCTTCTTACCCCTACTTGCCGGCTTTCTGCTTTCGGCCAGCCTAGAAGCTTTTCAAACCTTCATCCCCGGCCGCGTTTCTTCTGGTCTTGACCTGACACTCAATACCACGGGCACCCTGTTGGGCAGCACACTCGCGCTGATTTTCGGGCCGCGACTGCTTGCGCTGGCTGGAGACGTACGCCGAAAGCTCGAGGTGCAACGCCTAAGTGCCGAAACGGGTCTGATTCTCTTGTGGCTATGGCTCTTTGCGCAGATTTCTCCGGAAACCGTGTTCTTCGGTTTAGGCGATTTGCGAGGCCTACTATCACTGCCCACCGCGCTGGCATTTTCACCGGCCCTATATAGCCAACTCGAAACCGCCGTGGTGGCCATGCAAACCCTGGTGGTGACCTTTCTGGCCCAGGCTGTTTTACAGCGCGTTGGCTTGCGTTGGTTTTCCATCTTTCTAGCCGCGGTCACCATCCTTTTATGCGGCGTGCTCATTCGCGTAGTGGCCAGCTGGTTGCTTATTGGGCAAGCCATTGGCGCGCCTGAGATTGCGCGCTGGGTTTCTATAACGCCGGGCGGCATTGATGGCCTAATGATCGGCCTTGTTCTGGCAATTCCCGCCCTGTTTTTATCCGGCAACTGGCAACCGCCGATTGCCGCCATGCTGCTCATGGCAGCCACTGTGCTCGTCAATCTGATGCCCACCAATCCCTATTCCATTTCGGCCCTCACCGTCTGGCAACAAGGACACTTCCTGAACTTCAATGGGCTAACGCGTCTTATTGCAGCCCTATGGCCCTACCTGACGCTGCTGTTTCTGGTCTGGACAGATCGCCGTCGGAACACCCCTGATGCGTCGGGTTCGGCTCTATAATTCCCGCACCACTATTTACGGATTCATTCCATGAGCTACTTTAAACACCACGTCTTTATTTGTTGCAATCAACGCACAAATGGTGACCCTTCCTGTAACGATCATGGCGCCTCGGACATGTTCGATTACGCCAAGGGGCGTGTTGCGGAATTGAAGCTCAATCAACCGGGCATGGTTCGCATCAACAAAGCCGGGTGTCTGGGACGCTGCCTCAGCGGCCCGGTGATGGTGGTTTATCCGGAAGCTATCTGGTACCAGTTTGTCGACAAAGAAGATGTTGATGAAATCATCACCTCGCATCTGGCCAAAGGCGTACCCGTTGATCGCCTGCGGATCTAACAGGACACATTATGAGCAGCGTTCGCGAAGAAAAAGTGTTGATTGATGGGCCTGTTGGCAAAATCGAGATACTGATCGACAACCCGGGCGCCCCTAGAGGCATTGCCCTGGTTGCACATCCACATCCGATTGGTGGTGGCGCTGCAACGAACAAGGTGGCACACACGCTGGCACGCACTTTTGCCAGCCTTGGTTATGCCGCCTTCCGCCCCAACTTCCGAAGCGTCGGGCAAACCGAAGGGGCTCATGACGAGGGCATTGGCGAAACAGAAGATCTGCTCAACGTACTCGAATATGCACGGGAACGCTGTGGCCACCTCCCGATTGTGCTGGCCGGATTTTCTTTTGGCGCTTACGTGCAAACACGTGTAGCCAAACGTATGGCCGAAGCGGGGCACCCCGCACAACGCCTTGTGCTGGTAGGCACCGCCTCAGGATTCGTTGAAGGTACGCGCAATTACGACACAGAATCCGTACCCAAAGACTCCATCGTTATCCATGGCGCTGCCGATGAAACTGTCCCACTGGACAATGTCTTCGCCTGGGCGGAACCACAAGACTTACCGGTGATTGTGATTCCGGCAGCAGATCATTTTTTCCATCGCCGACTTCACATCCTGCGCGAAATCATCACGCACAACTGGCGTCATTAATCACATGGCCGTTCAACTCATCTTTACCACGGCGCCCGATGTCGATGTGGCTAGCCAATTAGCGCATCAGCTCGTTGCGTCGGGTCTTGCTGCTTGCGTCAAACAACTGGCACCCTGCCAATCGACTTACCGCTGGCAGGGCCAGATTGAAATTGCGACAGAGATACCGCTCATCATCATTAGCGATGACAGCCGTTATGCAGAACTCGAAGTCTGGCTAAAAGAAGCGCATCCCTACGATTTACCGGAAATCATTGCACTACCCTGCACCAGAGGCCTTCCGTCGTATCTTAATTGGGTCAACGAATCCACCCGGGACAGTCAATGAGTATTGCCGAACGCGTCACTACCCTATTGCGTAGCGCGACCCTATGCCTTGTGCTGCTCGTCACGACTGCAGCGCAGGCTGCACCCGACAACTTCGGCGGCACATTCTTGCCACCGACACAAGCCTTCCGCCCCTCCGCCGAAGCCATTTCGGCCGATCGTATTCAGGTTCGCTTTGATGTGCAGCCCGGCTATTATCTTTATCGCGAAAAACTTGGCGTGGATGTCACTGGGCTCGTCCCTGCCGGGGTGCAACTGACCCCGGGCGAACTTCCCAAAGGGATCCAGAAAGACGACCCCAATTTCGGCCCTACCGAGATTTACCAGGAGCCGCTGAACTGGCCCATTCAGATCAACGGTGGGCAACGCCCTCTGACGTTAACGCTCTCCGTGCGCTATCAGGGTTGTGCCAGCCAGGGCATCTGTTACCCGCCTGAAATTGCACTTTTCCCTATTACCCTCCCGGCAGCAACAGAGACTGTCACAGAACCGACGCCTGCGCCAAATGTGACGCCACCCCAAGCTGCCAACGGCATCACGGAAATTGCCCGCTCGCTGGATGAAGGCATGCTGTGGCTGAACCTACTCCTGTTCTTTGGTGCCGGTGTTGGTCTGGCATTTACACCATGCATGCTGCCCATGATGCCGATTGTCGTCACCGTCATCCTTGGTCGCCATGATGATGCGCACCCGATATCGCATACCCGTGGTTTCATGCTGGCGCTGTTTTATGTGCTGGGCATGGCCATTACCTACAGTGTCGCCGGTGTTTTCGCCGGCCTGAGCGGCACTTTGGTTTCCGGCCTTCTGCAAAATCCCTGGGTGCTCGGTAGCTTTGCGCTTGTCTACGTGGTACTGGCTGGCGGCATGCTGGGCTTTTATACCTTGCAACTACCCAACGCGCTACAAGGCAAACTGGCTGAAGGCAGTCAGCGCCTGCATGGCGGCTCTCTGCCCGCCGTCTTTGGTCTAGGCGCCCTCTCTGCATTGATTGTCGGCCCCTGTGTCGCCGCCCCACTGGCTGGCGCCTTGCTTTACATCGGCCAGACCGGCAATGCCTTTCTGGGTGGTTTACTGTTATTCAGCCTGGCTCTGGGCATGGGTGTGCCACTCCTGGCGATGGGCGCTTCTGCCGGTACGCTGGTACCTAAAACCGGCCCGTGGATGGAATCGATCAAGAAAGCCTTTGGCTTCATTCTGCTCGGCACGGCCTGGTGGATTGTTTCGCCCGTATTACCCGGTTCGGTCACCCTTGGTGGCTTTGGCGTTCTGGCCGTGCTTGCCGCTGTTCTCCTGCGCGCCATCGACCGTCTTCCTCCCAGGGCGCCACTTTCTGCGCGCCTGGCAAAAGCGCTTGGCATCATCTTCCTGATGGTTGGTCTTGCCTGGATCGTCGGCGCCTTGGCGGGGGGCACACGACTCGACAAACCTCTGAGCCCCTTCACAAACAACTCGTCGGAAGCCGTGGCTCAAACCACATCGCTCCCGATGCTTGCTGTCACGACACCGGAAGCACTGGACAACGCGCTGCGAGACAGCCAGAAGCCCGTCTTTATCGACGTGTATGCCGACTGGTGCGTGAGCTGCAAGGAGTTTGAACGCGATACCCTGAGCGATCCAGCTGTTCGCCAGGCCCTGGAGGCTTTCACGCTGATCCGTGTGGATGTCACCGCCAGTGATGATGCGGCACGCAATCTGCTGAAACGCTTTGGCCTCTATGGCCCGCCGGGCATGGTTTTCTATGCGCCGGGTGGCCGCTTACTGCACGATGCAACGCTGGCTGGCTACGTGGGCCCGGGTGCCTTCCTGAAACAGTTGAACCATGTCCAGACGTTGGCGACCAAAGCAACGCCCTAAGGGCACAAAACCCTAATCCCACGCGGCTCTGAGCGGGGGCGCATGTTAGAATTGCAGCCTGATTACACATGCCACCCCCTGCCGATCCTATGTTTTCTGGAATTATTGCTGCTGTCGGACAAATACGTGATGTCGCCCCGCGTGCGAGCGGCGTGCGTCTGACCATTGATGCTGGCGCGCTGGATCTGAGCGATGTCATTCTGGGCGACTCAATCGCCTGTAACGGCGTATGCCTGACCGTGGTTGACCTAGTGCCACAGAACCAACCCACGGCTTTCGTTGTCGATGTATCTGACGAAACGCTGCGCTGTACAACGGGTCTTGCAGCCGGTGGACTACTGAATCTCGAAAAAGCACTGCGCCTGGCAGATCGCCTGGGTGGCCATCTGGTGACTGGCCACG
>JBFYKG010000094.1:0-4518 GCA_041311015.1 Rhodocyclaceae bacterium
GAACAGCAGTTTGCGATCCCCCAGAGCAATGTGGTTGAAATGGTTCGCCACCATGCAGAAGAGGGCAAGCCCGGCGTTGAAGATTTTTATGGCGTTCCGGTGCTGCGTTTGCGCGATCGGTTGATTCCCTTGTTGTTCCTGAATAAGGAACTGGGTATTGCGCCATTAAGCGAGCGTTCGGATGCGCCGCTCAATATTGTGTTGGTGCAGGCAGCAGGCATTCTGTTTGGCCTGGTGGCTGAAGAGATCCTGTTTATGCAGGAAATCGTCGTCAAGTCTGTCGGCCCGCTGATGAAGGGGACGCCGATCTATAGCGGCACGACGATTCTGGGTGACGGCCGGGTCTCGCTGATTTTCGACATTTCGGGCATTGCCATTCGATCGGGGCTGATTTCCAAGCTGATGGAAAACGAGTTCCAGAGCACGATCTCCGAAGAGGCGGCCCAGCTGAGCGACGAGACGGATGCCTTCTTGCTCTTTGACCTGCATGGCATGGAGCGTGTGGCCATTCCGCTGGCCTATGTCACACGCCTCGAAAGCGTGAATGTCGCCGATATCTACCAGCGGGGTTCGCATGATGTCGTGATGTACGACGACCATATTATGCAGCTGATCTGGTTGGACGATCTGGTGGAAGGCGCCTCGCGGGATGGTCTCTATATTGACCGCCCGATTTCGGTGATCGTGTATTACGTGGATGACAAACCCGTTGGCTTTGTGGTCCGAAAGATCTTTGACATTTTCCATGTTAACGCTGAAGTGACGATCTCCGGCCCGGTACAGAAGGGCATTACCGGTAGCGCCATTGTGAATGACAAGGTGGTCAGCTTCCTCAATGTGCCTGAAATTCTTGAAATGTACAGCCTGGCCAAGGCCAGTGCGCCAAAGGTACTAGAAAACACAATGAACGAGTCTTACGGCGTGGTTGTGGCGCGGTCTTAATATGACGACATCTAAGGTTTATTCCACTTTCCACGTTGCGGATTTCTATTTCGGGATTCCAACCGCGCAGGGTGTGGAGGTGAGTAACGGCTTTGAGGTGACTCCTGCCCCGCTAGGCCCGATTGAGGTAGCCGGCTTTATTAACCTGCGCGGCCAGATCGTGACGGCTATTGATATGCATGCCCGTTTGGGCATGGCACCGCAGAAACCCAAGCCGGGCGGGATTGCCCTCTTTTTTAAGGAAAAAGATTCGCTCTTTGGGCTGCTCGTCGATGAGGCTAACGAAATCCTAGAGCTGGATGAGACGAGTTTCGAGCAGCCGCCTAGCAATCTACCAGAGCGTGCGCGCGATCTCATATCGGGTGTGTATAAGCTCCCCAATCAGCTCCTGCTGATTCTTGAAACGCAAAAGATCGTCTCAGGCATTTCGCTGATGCAGCGGTAGTTGGTTATGACATCTTCCGGAGCAGCGCGTAAAGTCAGAGTCGTTGTCGCGGAAGATTCCGCGGTCATGCGCAAGATTATCGTGACGGCGCTGGAACGTCACCCTGACATTGACGTCGTTCATGTAGCCGTCAATGGCCTACAGGCAGTAGAGGCTGTTGCCAAATACCGGCCCGATGTGGTGACCTCAGATGTCGAAATGCCGGAGATGGACGGCGTGGCCGCGCTGAAGGAAATCCGCAAGCTGGATGCCAAGCTGCCGGTGATCATGTTTAGCACCCTGACACAGGATGGTGCGCCGATGGCGGCCAGCGTGCTGACCGCGGGCGCGACTGATTTTGTGGGCAAACCGGCCAGTTCAGCGGGCAGCGTCGGTGTATTCAAGGTGCTGGAAGAGCAGTTGATTCCCAAGGTGGTGGGCTTCGGTCGCCGCCATCAGGCGCGCGCGGCCCTGGGCAATAATGCCCCACGGCCGGCAATGGCATCTGTGCAAAACGCACAACCTGGAACATCTGCACCGTCTGAGAAGCGCCCAACTTTTGCCGCGGCAGACAACCGGCGGGCTGATACGGGCAAACAGGTGATCCGTCACCCGGCGCGGGCCGTTTGTATTGCTGTTTCTACCGGTGGTCCGATGGCTCTGATGGAAGTGTTCGGTCAGCTTAAAACCCCGCTGCCGGTACCTGTGTTTATTGTGCAGCACATGCCTTCCAGCTTTACCACGTCGCTCGCTGCCCGGTTGACGGCCAGTGGTGTGATGAAAGTGATTGAACCCCATGAAGGCGAGATTGCTGAAGCCGGTGTGGCCTACATGGCCCCGGGTGGTCTGCATATGGTGCTGAGCAAGAAGGGTACGAAGACGCATATTCATCTGACCGAAGACCCGCCTGAAAACTCCTGCCGTCCAGCCGCCGATGTGTTGTTTCGGTCCGCTGCCGAGGTCTATGGCAAAGATCTGCTCGCCGTGGTGCTCACAGGGATGGGCTATGACGGCATGAAAGGCTGCGAGGTCATCCGTGCACGCGGTGGGCAGGTGGTTGCCCAGGATGAAGCGACCAGCGTGGTCTGGGGAATGCCGGGCGCGGTGGTGCAGAACAATCTGGCTGATGAGGTACTACCTATTGGCCGGATAGCCGACGAAATTGTATTCCGGACCCGCAAGGTCCCGGCTGGGCGAAGCGCATGAATCGCGAAGCCCTGGATCATTTTTATGCCCTGCTTCGGAGCAAGGTGGGGATTCTGCTCGATGAAAAGAAGGATTATCTGATCCAGTCGCGCCTGCAGCCGCTGGCGCGCAATTATCAGTTCGACAGTGTTGAAGCCTTTATCGAGGATCTACTGGCGCAGCCGGTGGGTGATCGGCATTGGGAGGCGTTCGTTGCGCTGACCACGAATGAGACGTCGTTCTTCCGCGACCGGCATTTCTTTGAAGGCATTCGTGATCATGTGCTGCCCAAGCTGATCGCCGAGCGGGCGGCTACTAAAACGCTCAATATCTGGAGCGCTGCCGCCTCGACCGGGCAGGAGGCCTACAGTATCAGCCTGCTGATCCGCGAATCCTTCCCCGAGCTGGCGCGCTGGAAGATCAATATTGTGGCGACGGATATCTCCCCGCTCAACATTTCGCGTGCCGAGGCGGGCGTGTACAGCCATGCCGAAACCGAACGGGGCCTTGATGCCCATTACCGGAACCGGCACTTTACCAAGCATGGCGATGGGCGTTACGAGGTCTCCAAAGCGATTCGGGACATGGTGAGTTTTTCCACAATGAACCTGATCGAGCCCTGGCCCCGGTTGCCTAAATTTGATCTGATCCTGTTGCGTAACGTGATGATCTACTTTGGCCAGGACACCAAAGACCGGCTGCTGGAGCAGATGCATGCCAATCTGGCGCCGGGGGGGATTCTGGTACTCGGCGCGACCGAAACGATTTATGCCAACCCCCGGTTTGGCATCCAGCAGTACGAAAAATTTTCCTGCTATTCCCCAAGGAGCGCATCGTGACGACGAGCCCACCGATCGATCCATCGCAGGCTCCGGCCAGCGTAACGGTTGACCCCGCTTACCAGGCCTGCAAAATTCTGGTGGTAGATGACAGCCGGACCTTGCGCAGGATCCTTATTGCGAGCCTGAAGGCGCTGGGTCTGGAAAATGTGGTCGAGGCAGCCAATGGCCTGGAGGCAGTGGACGTGATCCGCACCCAGCCCGTGGACCTCGTGCTGCTGGATCTGGAGATGCCCGAGCTTGATGGCCTGGGCGTGCTTGAGATCCTGAAAAGGGATGATGAGTACAAGATGCTGCCGGTGATTGTGATCTCCGGTGCCGACCAGATTGAAAAGACGATTCGTTGTATTGAAATCGGTGCCGAAGATTATCTGCCCAAGCCCTACGACCCGATCCTGCTGCGCGCCCGGATTTTCTCGTCGCTGGAAAAGAAGCGCCTGCGCGATCAGGATAAAAAGAACCTTGAGCTGCTGGTCAAAGAGAAGCAACTTCTGGAAATCGAGCAGATGCGGACCGATAAGCTGATGCTTAATATTCTGCCCAAGCCGATTGCCGACCGATTGAAGCGCGGTGAAAAGAATATCTCCGGGAGCTATCCGGACGTAACGATCCTGTTTAGCGACCTGGTTGGTTTTACCAAGATGTCCTCGCAGATCAGCGCGGGTGAACTGGTGACCTTGCTCAATGATCTGTTTACCCGCTTCGACACCCGGGCCGAGATGCTGGGCCTGGAAAAGATCAAAACGATTGGGGATGCCTACATGGCCGTGGGCGGCCTACCGATTCCACGTAATGACCACGCGCAGATCTGCGCCGATATGGCGCTGGGGATGCTTGAGGATACGGCAGAATTTAATCGTGCCCACAACCTTGAGCTAGCCATGCGAATTGGCCTGAACAGTGGCCCGGTAGTCGCGGGGGTGATTGGTTTTACCAAGTTCTCCTACGACCTGTGGGGGAACACGGTCAACACGGCCAGCCGGATGGAATCGACCTCGCAAGTTGGACGCGTGCAGGTTTCGCCCTCGACTTTTATTGCACTTGGTGATGCCTTTATCACCGAAGATGCGGGTGAAGTCGAGGCCAAGGGCCTGGGCAAGATCAAGACCCATTTCCTGGTTTCCCGGC